>NZ_KV834633.1:0-209 GCF_001837905.1 Streptococcus sp. HMSC076C09 | reverse complement strand
TATGTCTCTCAAGCAACCAATATGATCGCAGGTGCTCGTTCCATACGGTATTATCGGGGACAAAGTTTGTTTTACAAACTGTTCTCCAAAGATTTGCATAAGGCTCTAAAGGAAGAAATCGCCTATGAGAAGCAACGGACCATAAATAGTCTCTTTATCAATGGAATTGATGCTTTTTGCTCTGTTGCGCCTATTGTCATTGGTGGTTT
>NZ_KV834632.1:0-6586 GCF_001837905.1 Streptococcus sp. HMSC076C09 | reverse complement strand
TACCTTATATCTTCTTGGAGGTCTTTTTAGACACTTATAATGACTATATGACTTATCTGGAAGGTAAGAAGTATGAGAAGGATTATGGACCTTTAAATCTTAACAGACGAGGAAAAGCATTATCATACGATGTATACTATCAACGATTTCGTAAGATTATTCGCGACGAAATGATCCCAATCTTCTTAAAATCTGATGATGCAGAGGTTGTCTTTTTTGGGCAGCTTTTGCAGGAGCATAATATTTCCCCACATATTTTCAGACACTGGTACACGACACAGTTAGTATTATCTGGGGTTTCTGAAATCAGTGAGCTTATGTCAGCAAGAGGTGATAAATCTCCTGAGAGTGCTTGGGTTTATCTACAAAATAAAGGTGAAATCGCAAAACAATATGGTCAAGTTAATAATGGTGTTTTTGATTATATGAATTGGCGAGCAAATGAACTTTTTGGTGATAAATTAGAAAGGTAATGTATGACTTATTCAATTAAATCTTTGATCGAAAATCTGTTAAGTGAACTCGGAAAAAACGATATACAGTATAAAGGCAAAATTAGTAAGTTTTTAGTTGATAACAATTGGTTTAACATAGAAATTGATTTGGATAACTATTCTATCTCAGATAAAGATGCTCAATTATTAATAGAAAAAATAACCAATTATCTTCTTGGACCAACTGGTTTAGCAGGAATTCAGCCTATATTTAAACAAAAATTCCCATTAACTTACAAATATTTTCAGCAATACTCAGAAGATAGCAACTTATCCAAAGAAAGCATGTTTTATGTTCAAGATTTTCTTGCTTATTATTTAAAGAGAGATTTATTTCTCTGTAATGATAATGAGATTGAATTGTTGGTTGAAGAAGCAGTATATGCGCTTGAAAAGCAAAAAGGCGAAGTTTTTATTGATTTTTTAAAGTGGTTAATAAATAAAACGAGATGTAACTATCACAAAAGATATGAATTTACACCTCGATACACATTAGAACAGGAGACTAACGCTTACGAGTTAGACGAATATTTAGAATTACTGTATTTTCTTTTTAATGACGATTACATTAGAAAAGAAGATATGCTTTATAAAGCAGCAATCTCAAAAGACTACGCAGATACCTGGCTATTTCTAGCACTTCATTTTATATGTGCGCTACGTGGAACAGATTTAGAACAACTTGGACATCCACAACTTCCTAGAACACCGAAAGAAGTTCTAAAATCAGTTAGAAGTGGTAATTGGAGTAGCAGTGAGGCAAGAAGAACTCTTTTAAGTATTACAACTCGTTTAACTTATTTAAATATTACTCCAAACAAAACAAAGCGAACTAAAAATATTAGTCAGATTAAATTTCAGGTCCCTGAGAGTTGTCAGGTATTGATTGGAACGTTGTTGGCTATCTGTGAAGCTCATTATCAGTTGAATAAAGATAATAATGATGAACCTTTAATTCGACAAATAAAAGAATATAAACGAATTAATCGATATATGGGGAAAGAAATTGGAGACTTATTTCTTGAAAGGAATTTTAGTTCTAGATCTGCAAAACATCATCTTCAAACTGTTGCCATGTTAGCAGATGATGTTTTGCAAGAAAAATCTGAGTTAAATATTAAAGGCTATTTTTTAGCCGCATTAGCCCGTAGCCATAAAGGTTCATTCGATGAATTTGCACAAACTACAACAACGTACCTAAAAGATGCCCAACTAAGCCAGCTTAAACCAGAAATGGTTGCGAGAGAACTATTTGAACGAGGTGTTTTATCTATGATTCCATCAATGATCCTGACGATTGTAACTAGAGGAAAGTATAAAGAATTAAGTCCTAGTCAACAGACTCAGATGATTAAACAGTTAGATTTGACACCAAATGAGATTGAAAAAACATTGGCTTTAAGCATTCAGGCAGAAGTGAAATCGCAAAAGGCATTAAAGATTTTGGTAGAAGAAGAAGCAGAGCCTAATCAACTTCTTACTATTTGTCATCGTATAGGAAACGGTGAAGCCTTCTCAAAACAAGGTGAAAGCATGTGTCTTTTATCTTCGCTTGGAAAGATTTGTCCATATGACGATAGGCAACATTGCATCGGTTGTCATTATGAATTACAAACGAAATCTACTTTATTGTTATTAGTAGGAGAATTCAATCGTTTGAACAAACAATACTCTAGAGTTCGAACTGATTTAGAAAAAGGTAAAATTCGGAGTATTTTAGAAGAACAAATAAAACCTTGTTTAACTGAAATGTTGCAAGCTTTATGCGAGCAATATGGAGATGACGTGTTACATGATTACGAAGAAATAATAAAGGAGTTAATAAATTGAACAATCAAGCTAAACTTTTTAAAATTGAAAATTATTTTGAAACTTTTGACCGTGATTGTGTTCTGCGAGCAAAAGAAGTTTTCGATGACTATTTTGATAAAGGAATTATTCTAAGTTACGATTTTGATCATAAGAAATGGGAAACTACAAATGAATATGCCAATATTAGCCTGTTTTTTAACATTTCTGAATTTCAATATAGGAGATTTTATCAATCATTTTTTCAGTTGCCTTATAAGGAATTTATCGATTACTTAAAAAGTTTTATTGTTTTCTCAATGAAACAACATGTTTTAAAAACTTTACAGCTATTTCTAATGGATATTAAACAAATTATTAAAAATACAACCAAAGATACGTTTTTAGATTTAGAAAATATTTCTGTAAAATTTCCTGGTTTATGTATTGACTTTTTCTCAAATCTTCCCTGTTCAGATGATAGTCAACTAAATCAACTATTGGAGCAATTAGATAATAAATTAACTATCAACCTTCAAAAAAAGCAGAGGTCAAAACAGCAAAGACAATTAGCGCAATTTCAATCCTATTTTACTTTTAATGACATTTTAAATGATTATTGGTCTCAAACATTATCTAAGAAAGAACGTCTATTTTATTATCCATTGTATCTCTGGTGGCAGATTACAGCAATTTTACCTTTAAGGCCAAGAGAATTTCTTTTAATACAAAGAAACTGTTTAACCGAGAAAGATGGAAAATATTTTCTTACATTAAGGAGAAATATAATCAAAGGAAGGGATCGACTTGTTGCACATAAAATTTCTGAAGATTATACTTTGAATACTTATGAAATTACTAATTCATTAGCTTCTGAAATAAAGACTTACCTCAAACTTACGGAAAATGATAATTCTACTAAATTAGATACATTATTTGTGACTGATCCTCATTATAACCGTTGGGGTCGTCGAACAGGTGTTAATAACCGATTTTTAACTTACACTAATCTCAATACTATTTTGAGGTATTTTTTTAATGAGATTATTTCTCAAAAATACGGTTATCAAGTTAATTATTTTAGTTTTCCAGCTAGATTAGATGAAAACGAGATTAATTTGATTCATATTGGGGATACGAGACACATTGCAATGATCAATTTAATTGCAGAAGGGGCTAGTCCTGTTACAGCTATGCTTTTAGCTGGTCATGAAGATGTGACAACTTCATCTCACTATTTTTCAAATTTAAGCCAATTTATTGAATGTCGTAGTTATCAAATGTATCGTAAACTAACGAGTAAGAATACGAATTACACCATAAGTAAGAGAGAGCCATTTTATACAGCACAAGGACAATACATCACTTTAGAAAATAAAGGACGGTGTTACTCACCCCGCTTTGCGAAAGGTGATTATTCAGATTGTCTGAAAGTTATTAGTGAGCATGCAGAACTAGGTGCTTGTACGAGCTGCCCTTTTTACCGTAAAGCAGGTAAAGATTATTTTTCAATGGATAAAACATTTAAAAAGTCAGTTGATGAAAAAGCTATGGTTGTAGATGAAGCGATTAGAAAAGTTAGGCAAGGGAAAGGTCATATTGAAGATATTGGAGAAGCTTTGTTGAAATTAAAAACAGTTAGCAATACCTATCAAGATTACTTAAATGCTAAACAACTATCTTTAGAGGAGAATAAGTCTAATGGCTAGAAAGAAATCAATTTCTGATGATGAATTGATTCATTTGTTTGAACAGTATTTAATTTCCCAGTGTTCCTGTGATTTAAGCTTGGTAAAAATCCCTCGGTTTGGTGACTATGTTAGGAATAATGGCTATCAAAATGTTGCGGATACAACCATTAGACGTAATAAAAGATTCAGGGATTTTTTAAAAGAAAGTGAAATTAAATACCAAGATGAAAATTATGAAGCTGTAATTACTTATAAGACCATAGATCCTGACAATTTTATGGCAAAAAATCGTGCTCCAGGTGCTATGAAAAGAGCATTGGTGGAAATTAGCCAATACTACAAGAAAATAGCAAACATTGCGGCCAGCTATAAACAAGAAGCAGATAAGTTACGTAGTTTAAATTCTGAACTACAGTCAACTAATGAAGATTTAAAACAGAAGCTACAAAGAGAAAATGAGTTAAGTGATGAGAATCAAAAACTATTACAAATAATCAAAACAAGTGTCTATCCAGAAATTGCGAATGAGCTTTTAAAAGCAGAAGGATTGTTAAAATATTCTCAAAAGGTTATCAGTGAGGATTTCCTAGCAGACAATATCATCACCGCTGATTCAGAAATAGATTTTCATTCTGGTGGTCTTATTGAACAAGAAAATCCTCAAAAATCAACTAAAGTGGTTTCTATTAAAAACTTACTAGACAGCAAAACTAATTATAAATGAGGAAAGAAATGAACAAGAAAGTTAAAGATAATCCAGCTATTTACATGTACTGGGATCAAAAACGAAATGTTCTTGACCCCAAAAAATTATCGTCAAATAGTTTAAAATATGCCTATTGGTCTTGCCCTTATTGTCAACACCATTGGGAAGCGAAAATCATTGATGTGCAGCTTGACAGTTATGAATATCTTAGGTGTTGCCCCCATTGTGGATTAGGTGAACGTTCCATTGATGAAAATGAGAGCGTCCTTCAGGTTTATCCCGATTTCAGAAATTATATAAACTACAGCATTGAGCAAGATGAAGAATTAGATGAGAAACTTCTTACCTTGCCGTTCAATAGTAAAAGAAAATTCAATTTTAAATGTCCGACGTGTCAATTAAGTTGGAAAGATTCTGCGACAAATAAGAGGTTATTTCAACTAACAAGTGGGGATTTATTTCATTTTGGCTGCAATGAAACTTCCTATCATTGCGATTACAAATCAATTTATCCAAATTTAGCTAAAATCTATAGCGAACATTTAAACAAATTTAAATTTAACGAACTGAAGCTGAGTTACAATATAACAGTACCTATCCATTGGGAATGTGATAAGTGTCATTGCAAATTTGAATTATCTATTGATAGATTATTGAACCGAATTAAAAGAAGTGGTCATTACTGTTTGGAGTGTCATTCTTCATTTGAAGAGTTATTGGATAAAGGTTTTGATGTTTCTCCTCTATCTTTTTTAAATTCTTCCATGCTCAAGGAGTGGTCTAAAAGGAACAATATTACACCTAATCAAGTTGATGTATTATCTAATGTTCATGTGTTATGGGAATGTACGAATTGTCACGGAGAGTATTCATGCTCACTATTTGAAAAAACAGATAGGTCTTGTCCATTTTGTTCAAATAGAGAAAAACTTCAGGATTTTAATACACTAAATGAAACACATCCCTATTTGAGGGAATTTTGGGACCTCAGTAATGAAAGGGATTTTTCCGAATATTGGTTTAAGTCAAATAATGTAGTTAGTTGGGTTTGTCCTTGTTGTAAAATCAACTTTCAATGTAGCCCAGCCGAAATGATCAGTCGAACCGATTTAGAAAATCAAAACTTTCAAACATGTCCCAATCAATGTGACTGGAGGACTGAGGTATTTAAAAATAATATTTTCCTTAAAGAACCAAAACTCATCAAAGAATGGAGCGATAAAAATAAAATTCCTATTCATTTATCTCAGACAACAATAGAAACGAAAAAATATTGGTGGGATTGTTCAAAGTGTCATGGGACATATTTATGTTCTATCCCAATTCGAAGAGAAGTTTCTCAGTGTTGTCCTTTCTGTAACAACGATAAGCCTCTGAATGGGTATAATACATTTGATTATTTGTACCCTGAACTAGCAAAATTGTGGGCACCAAATAATAAAGTCTCAATAGATAGTTTTGTTCCATTATTAACTGAAAAAAGGTTTTATTTATGGCGCTGCAAAGAATGTAACTTCGAATTTCATGAGCGCTTCAGCATTATATTAAATAAGTATTTAAATTCCGAGACAAAAGATCTTAAAGAAATGTGTCCATTTTGTGCAGAATTAAAAGAAAGACAAGATAATATCTCATTTGAAGATTTGATGAACGAGTGGGACTATCTTAACAATCTTATTCTAGGGGATCCAGAAAGAATCCCAAATAATACGCAATTAAGATTTTGGTGGATTTGTAAGAATAATCCAGAGCATCGTTATAGAATGGCTATTGTAGATAAGATTGCAAATGTAAAACGATCTATCGAGCCATGCATATTTTGTAAAGGGCGTAGACGAAAAAGAGAACATTTTGTTCCTTATAGGAAAATTTATAAACTAAAAGTTTATGTACAATTGACTAAACAA
>NZ_KV834631.1:0-224 GCF_001837905.1 Streptococcus sp. HMSC076C09 | reverse complement strand
GTGTCTAAAAAGACCTCCAAGAAGATATAAGGTACTGCTTGAAGTCTTTCCTTTTTAATCCGTCCAGTCGGCTTTAAATCGCTCCTAAGAGGTATTTCTTTTCGTAAGTCAATTTCTATCTTAAATACTTGGCCATCACTTTGGTGAAATAAAATACCTGGTCCTAGAGGACTATCTTCACGTCTTACGTTACATGCTTCTGATGGTCTTAAGCCAACAAAGGC
>NZ_KV834630.1:0-207 GCF_001837905.1 Streptococcus sp. HMSC076C09 | reverse complement strand
GAGATTGAATTAGAAAAGAGTGTTCTTGAATCGAATGAATACTCTGATAAAGTAAGTGAGATCTTAAAGGCTGTCAAATACATCGAACATTTTCTAGAAACTGATGGACAGTACTTAGAGGATTTACTTTACTTAACAAGAGGCAACCAACTATACACAGAAGATGGAGATGAGTTGTATATTGATCCAACTTCTCAGAAAAGAACA
>NZ_KV834629.1:0-626 GCF_001837905.1 Streptococcus sp. HMSC076C09 | reverse complement strand
GGGTCAGTACAATCTGGTTGCTAGGGCTTTATTATGCTATATCTTACTAGGGATGATGATCTTTTTCAGGATTGCTCATAATATGTGTAAATATTTCTTTATATTTATATTTCAGATATTTTTCGTGTAGAATGAATAAAGCTACGTAAACAATCATAAAAACAATAGATAAATACAGCGTATCAAATGTGCTATGTCCAAAATAAGTTGCGGATTCATAAGATCCAATAGCTCCTAAGATCAACCAAGGAATGTACTTGTAATACTTCGTTACCATAACACGTATCTCCTTTAATTAAATTAATGAGAATATCTAAAACTAAAAGTCATACCTGTACGTGTAGGATTATAAGGATCTAAGGTCATAAAAGTGCTAAATTCTCAAACCAACTTCTACCGCCAATAAACGTGGAAGTTAATTTGTCAAAACAATGCTATTAAAAAATAAAAGGGAAAACTTTTTTGTTAAATAAGGTTATCGTTACTATTAACCAAATATAGTTTTTAGCCAATCAACTATAAGTGGTCTAAGTAATGGGATTACGAATAGACCTACAATGATACCTAAAATAAATATTAGAAACATTTTTTTGAAGCTTCTTTTGTTCATCTATGGACACATCCCT
>NZ_KV834628.1:0-365 GCF_001837905.1 Streptococcus sp. HMSC076C09 | reverse complement strand
ATTAATCTGCTCAGTGTCCAAGAGTAAGTAATCAATGTTTAGATTAGGACATTGACTTCGGAAAACTTCCGTGTACTTTTTCATATAGGGTTGCCAATTTTCTCGATAAACTGTAAAAATGACAATTCTTTCGATTTTCCTTGATGACACAATTTTTTTAACAATCGTATGGTTCTTTATCGGCGGATTTCCACCCATCAAAAAAATTTGTTCGTCCAATCTTTCACACTTTCTATAGATACATAAATTTTGACCACGTTCTGAAATTATAATCTCTTCTTAAAATGAATAATTCTATTTGCCTCCTGAAATCCAATATTGAGATGAAATTTTATAGAATCCGTATTCGTTAAAGTACAGTCACT
>NZ_KV834627.1:47921-76181 GCF_001837905.1 Streptococcus sp. HMSC076C09 | reverse complement strand
TGAGGTCGGTGGTTCGAGTCCACTCGTGCCCATTTTGGAGAATTACTCAAGAGGCTGAAGAGGACGGTTTGCTAAATCGTTAGGTCGGGTAACCGGCGCGGGGGTTCGAATCCCCCATTCTCCGTATAATTTCCAAGTTTGAGATTTCATCTCAAACTATTTTTTATATTTTTGAAGGTTTTATCTATGTTCTTGAATCGATTCTTTAAAATTTTTAGTTTTGTGTTTGTTTTAACTGTTTCAGGAATTTTATTTCTTTTTCCATCTGTTAGAACTTCGATTGTTTTAAAATCTTCTGATCTATTAGCTATTGTTGATAAGGCAGTATCGGTACCATTTGTTGTTGTGGAATCTAAGGCAAAGGATTTAAAGAATTTATCTGAATTAAATGATGAAAACTGTTCGTTAAAATCACGTCTTTATCAAAAGGATATTGACCAGTCAAAACTTAACCGTTTGGAATCAGAAAATAGAGAATTAAAGGATTTGATGTCAATCAAGAATTCTGTATCGGGTTCTAAACAAGTCGTTAGTGAGATTATTGACCGTAATTATGGTTCGTGGGATCAGGAATTTGTTATTGATAAAGGTAGTTCAGATGGAATTTCTGATTCTATGTTTGTTCTTTCGTCTGGTGGCGTCATTGGTGTGGTAGAAAGTATAGAGAAAAATTCTAGCAAAGTGAAATTATTAGTCGAAGATACTATTTCTTCACAACACCTGACGTTTAAAATTGAGAGTCAAGGTCAATCTATTTTTGCTTTATTAAATGGTTATGACGAGAAGACAGGTGAGTTTCGGTTGTTGCAAATTGGTGATCCAGTTGAAATTAAAAAAGGATCTCTGGTTTCAACAAGTGGTTTAGGAAAATATAAGAGTAGTGATTTACCTCTTGGTACAGTGACTTCTACTCAAAAGGCATCTGATCAGTTAGGTCAAGAAATTCGTGTGAAACCAAAGGCTAATTTAGATGTCAATCGTTATGTACTATTGATTGGAGAGTAGTGTGAAAGTCATACGTAAGTACCATTTTTTCCCTTTAATCTTATTCTTATCTTTATTTGTTGACGGGCAGATCTCTTTTCTTATTTCTCGTTTCTGTCCAAACTCCTTTGAACCTACTTCATTTTTATTTCTATATGGTTTTATGTTATTGAGTCTCTATTTCTCTGAGATAGCTAGTATTTGGTGGGGAGTCTTCTTTGGTTTTTGTTTTGATGTGTATTTTTTACACACTCTAGGAATTGCATTCATAGTATTTCCTATACTACAGGTGATTTTTTATCGGTGTAATCAGATTATTTTGGTCAATCGATTGACTCGTTTTTTTACATTTTTATTAACGATTCTGTTGTTTCAGATTTTAACAAATCTTCTGTTGATTCTTTTTGTCGGTATAAAATTTAACTGGATCACACTAATTATTTACCAAATGGCGCCTAGTTTAATTTTGAATGTGCTTCTATTGATAGTATTACAGCCTTTACTTGAAAAGATTTATTTATAAATTAGAAATAAAAATGTAACAATAGCGTAATATAAATTTTTAAAAAATTTGTTATACTAGTTAGTGTCTTATTAGAAAGGGAAAATTTATCTAATGAAGAAAAAATTATTTGCCACAATCTTATTGAGTACAGTTGCTTTATCACAAGGTGCTGTCGTAGCAGGTGTATCAGCTGACTCAACAGATGATAAGATTGCTGCTCAAGATAACAAAATCAATAGTATTAATCAACAACAACAAAGCGCACAAGCTCAGGTAGATCAAATTCAAGGTCAAGTATCTGAAATTAAAAAACAACAAGAAAATCTTCAAGCTGAAAATGATCGTTTGAATGAAGAATCTGAACGATTGTCAGCCGAGATCGATGAGTTGTCAAAAAATATTGTTGCTCGTCAAGAATCACTTGCAAATCAAGCACGTAGTGCTCAAACAACTGGAACTGCAACAAGCTATATTAATGCGATTGTTAGCTCTGGATCTTTGACAGAAGCGATCTCACGTATTTCTGCTATGAATGAAATTGCAGATGCTAACAACAAAATGTTGCAAGAGCAAAAACGTGATAAAGAAGACATTGCACAAAAACAAAAAGAAAACAACGACGCTATCAATACTGTTATTGCAAATAAACAGCAATTAGAAGATGATGCGCAAGCTTTGTCAACTAAAGAAGCTGAGTTGAAAGTGGCACAATTGAATTTGGCAGCTGAAAAATCATCTGCTGAAAACGAAAAGAACGCTTTGTTGCAACAAAAAGCGGAAGCTGAAAAAGCGGCAGCGGCAGCGGCAGCAGCTGAAGCAGCTTACCGTGCAAAACAAAAGGAACAACAAGCAGCTGTGAAAGCTTCTGCAAATACTACCCTTCAAGCTCAAGTTCAGGCAGCAGCTCAAACACCTGCTGCAACACCAGCGGCAGCAGCTCAAACACCTGCAGCAGCAGCTCAACCTGCTGTTCAAACTCAAGCAGCAGCACCAGTAGCAACTGTTTCTCGTCCAACTTATAGTACATCTGCATCATCTTATCCAGTTGGTGAATGTACATGGGGTGCGAAGACATTGGCTCCATGGGCTGGTGATTACTGGGGTAATGGTGGACAATGGGCAGCAAGTGCAGCGGCAGCAGGATTCCGTACAGGATCTCAACCACAAGTTGGTGCCATTGCATGTTGGAATGATGGTGGATATGGACACGTAGCAGTTGTTACAGCCGTTCAATCTACAACAAGCATCCAAGTTTCTGAGTCTAACTATAATGGTATCCGTAGTATTGGTAACTACCGTGGTTGGTTTAACCCAACAACAGCACAAGGTACTGTTACTTATATCTATCCAAACTAAGAATTACACTGAAGCAGAACATTTGTTCTGCTTCTTTTTTGATAGAATTTAGGTAGTGATAGATTTTGTAATTTCCATAAATTAATATTTGAATATTTGCTTAAAAAGCGATAAAATGATTACAGGAGAAATTTGTGCTGACTGTACAATATGGTTTTAGATTTTACTGGAGGAAATCATGTCATTTTCTGATTTAATGCTCTTTGCTTTGTCGTCAAATCAAGAATTGGCTCAACGTGTGTCTCGAGAAATGGGACTACCGCTTGGAAAGTCAACGGTTCGTCAATTTTCTGATGGAGAAATTCAGGTTAATATTGAAGAATCAATCCGTGGGAAAGATGTTTATATTTTGCAATCCACTAGCTCACCGGTTAACGATAATCTAATGGAAATTTTGATAATGGTAGATGCGTTGAAACGTGCTAGTGCGCAATCCATTAATGTGGTGATGCCATATTACGGCTATGCTCGTCAAGACCGGAAAGCTCGAGCTCGTGAACCAATCACTTCTAAGTTGGTAGCCAATATGCTTGAGGTTGCTGGAGTTGATCGCCTGTTGACAATTGATTTGCATGCCGCTCAGATTCAAGGTTTCTTTGATATTCCTGTTGACCACTTGATGGGTGCGCCTTTGATTGCCGACTTTTTTGAACGTCGGGGGATGATTGGGAAAGACTATGTTGTTGTCAGTCCAGACCATGGTGGTGTGACTCGTGCTCGGAAATTAGCTGAATTTTTGAAGACACCGATTGCGATTATTGATAAACGTCGAAGTGTCGATAAGATGAATACGAGTGAAGTGATGAATATCATTGGGAGTGTTGAAGGCAAGACTTGTATTTTGATTGATGATATGATTGATACAGCTGGTACAATTTGTCATGCGGCGGATGCCCTTGCAGAAGCAGGTGCTGTTGAAGTTTATGCAAGCTGTACTCACCCTGTTTTATCAGGACCAGCGATGGACAACATCCAAAAATCAGCCATTAAGAAGTTGGTGGTGTTGGATACGATTTATCTACCTGAAGATCGATTAATTGATAAGATTGAGCAAATTTCGATTGCGAAACTTCTTGCAGAGGCTATTGTTCGCATTCACGAAAATCGTCCTCTTTCCCCTCTATTTGAAATCGGAAATGCCAAAAAATGTTAACAATAAGGAGGCTGGGTAACTAGCCTCTTTTATTTAGGAGGATATACAAATGGAAATCAGAAAATGGTTGGAAAATCTAAAAAAAGAAAAGAAACGGAAAAAACTGGTTCGAGCAGCTAAAGAACTAGAAGCAAAGGCTGATCCTAGTTTGCCCAAGAAACGATTGCCAAAAAATGGGGTGGTGAAATAATAGTAATTAAGCAAAAACATAATCTATAGAGAATTTTTCGGCATAGATTGAGTCAGTAGTGCATAACAGGAAGATAATGGAGAAGATATACCATTAATTTTTGTGTATCAATTTCGTAATTTTATCTTTCAAATAGGTCAAAACCTTAAACTTTTTTAAAAAAATTAAAGAAAAAGTCTTGACATGGGAAGAATATCCTAGTATACTAGTCATAGTTACGAAGTAACGAATAATTTTTGAAAAGAAAAAAGGAGATAAAACAATGAAAAAAGTTTTATTATCATCAGTAGCAGCTCTTGCAGTATTCGCTGCAGCAGCACCAGCATTTGCAGAACAAGATCTTGATACTGCTAAAACTGCAGTAGTAACTGTATCAGGAAAAGAATACAAAGTTTATTACAATAAAGCTGGTGAAGAAATTGGACGTAGCGAAATTATTAAAGATAATTCAACAGCAACAGCTCCACAAGAAAACCCACGCGACGCTGGAAACAATCTTAATCCTGACGGAACTCCAAAACGTGTTGTACCAAACGGAACACATGCTCGTATCAACGTTAAAGACCGCGTAGGTGCTCCAGTTGCTGGTGTTACAGTTGACTTCCTTGTAAACGGAGTTGCTTCACAAGCAGTTACAGATGCAAATGGTGATGCTTCAATTGCAGCACCTGCTGGAACAGTTGTTCGTTACCGTGTAGCAGCAGCACCTAAAGGTTACTTCCAAAACCCTAACCAAGAAGGTTCAATCGTTGTAGGTGGTGACATGTTCACTAACGCATACCTTGTAATCGAAAAAACTGATAGCTACTTGAACCCTAACTATACTCCAGGTAGCGATAACAAACCAGGTACTGCTAACGGATCTAAAGAAGAAGCTAAAGCGGAAGCTAAAGCAGAAGCTCAAAAATCAGAAGATGCAGCTAAAGCTTCTAAAAATGGTAAAGCAGCTTCAGCTCAAGCTGGTAAAGCTCTTCCAAAAACAAGCGCAGTTAAATAATTTGATTATTAATTAGCTCGTAAAATATCACTGGACCCTCGGGTTCAGTGTTATTTTTTAGAAAAAATCATCAAGAGGAGATCGATCAATGAAAAGAGCTGGGGAAAAAAGTTCAACTAAATTGGGCCTTGTGATTGCTGCTCTTGTTGCAGTTGTTGTGCTTGTTGCTGGATTTATTTTCTTTAATCCTTTTGGAGGAAGCAAGTCATCTAGCACGGCTAAAAAGACAACTGGAACAAGTTCAACCAAGCAAGAAACTAAATATGAACCAAGTCAAGAAGAAAAAGATTACCTGAAAAATCGTTTTGCTCAGTTAACAGCTGTTAACCCTGAAGCAATTGCTTATGTCTACGCACCGGGTACTGAATTGGATGAACCTGTCGTACAAACTACTGATAATGAAACTTATTTGAATAAGACGTTTGATGGTGGGAATGAGCCATACATGGGAACAGTCTTCATGGATATGGACAACAAGAAAGACTTCAGTGATCGTTTGACTTGGCTGTTTGGTCATGCTCGTGGTAGTAAGGTCGGCGATCATCGCATGTTTAATGATGTCAACTACTATGACAAACAAGAGTATTTGGACCAACATCCGTATGTTGTGATTGAGACACCAGAGCGGAAATACTACTATGAAGTAATGGGCTTGGTTATTGTCCCTGAGGATACTGCTTTCTACCGTACAAGCTTTAAAGATGATAAAGATTTCACCACTCAGTTGAAGAATATCTATGAGTCAGCTCGTACGAAGAATCCTAATATCAAGATCAAAGCATCTGATAAGTATTTAGTATTGTCAACTTGTCGTGAAGAGGATGAAACGATTCGTTCTAACCTCTACCTTCGTCGAATTCCTGATTCAGAAATGAAGGATTTTGTGGCAAAACATGCGGATCAATTGAAATATGTGGCAACACGTGGTCAACAATAATGGCTTGAAAGACTTAGCATTGCTAAGTCTTTTTTGTATGGAAGAATTATTGAAATGTCCTTTGATGGTGAACAAAAGATGGGGATCTGGCTTGTTCTTTTGCGATGGGGTCCTATTTATAGTATAATGAATGTAAGTGTTTTTGGAGGTGTTCTATGGATTTAACGAAACGTTTTAATAAAAATCTGAATCGGATTGAAGTTTCTTTGATTCGTCAGTTCGATCAATCAATTTCTTCCATTCCTGGTGTCTTGCGTTTGACGTTGGGGGAACCGGATTTTACAACTCCTGAACATGTAAAAGAAGCAGGAAAGGCTGCTATTGATGCAAATTTTAGCCATTATACTGGGATGAGTGGCTTGCTAGCTCTGCGTGAGGCTGCGAGTCAATTTGTGGCTGATAAATATGGTATTCACTACCGTCCTGAGGATGAGATATTGGTGACGATCGGTGCGACTGAAGCCCTATCTGCAACCTTGACAGCGATCTTGGAACCTGGAGATGTAGTACTTCTTCCGGCGCCAGCTTATCCTGGTTATGAACCGATTGTGAATTTGGTTGGGGCGGAAATTGTCGAAATTGATACGACAGCAGATCGTTTTGTCTTGACGCCTGAAAAGTTGGAAAAGGCGATTCTAGAGCAGGGTGAAAAATTGAAGGCTGTTATTCTCAATTATCCAGCTAATCCAACGGGTGTCACTTATTCGCGCGAACAGATGGCAGAATTGGCTGCTGTCCTAAAAAAATATGAAGTTTTTGTGATTTGTGATGAAGTTTATTCAGAGCTAACTTATACTGGAGAAGCGCATGTCTCTATGGCATCCTTCATTCCTGAGCAGACCATTGTCATTAATGGTTTGTCTAAGTCTCATGCCATGACAGGCTGGCGACTTGGCTTTATCTTTGCTCCGGCTGTATTGACGGCTCAACTCATCAAGAGTCATCAGTATTTGGTAACGGCTGCTGGAACGATGAACCAGTATGCTGCGATTGAGGCCTTGACTGCTGGTCGGGATGATGCAGAGCCGATGAAGCAGGAATATGTGAAGCGTCGGGATTATATTATTGAAGAGATGTCCGCGCTTGGGTTTGAGATGATTAAGCCAGATGGAGCCTTTTATATTTTTGCTAAAATCCCAGCTGGCTATAATCAGGATTCCTTTGCTTTCTTACAGGATTTTGCGCGTGAAAAAGCGGTTGCTTTCATTCCTGGTGCTGCTTTTGGCCAATATGGTGAAGGCTATGTGCGTTTGTCGTATGCAGCCAGCATGGAGGTTATCAAGGAAGCTATGAAACGCTTGAAGGAGTATATGGAAGAACATGCTGGAGTCAATTGAGACCCGGGGAATTGTCCTGTATAATCGGGAGTTTCGTGAGGATGACAAGCTGGTCAAAATTTTCACAGAGAAGTCAGGGAAGCGGATGTTTTTTGTGAAACATGCGGGAAAATCACGGTTGAATCCCATGTTGCAACCTTTGGTAACGGCAGATATGTTGTTGAAAATCAATGATGATGGGTTGAGTTATATTGATGATTTTCAAGATGTGCAGGTTTATAAGAAAATCAATGCAGATCTTTTTGCCCTTTCTTATGCGACCTATGTTCTGGCACTTGCGGATGCAAGTATTCAGGATAATCAGGTGGATCCAGCCCTGTTTGCTTTTTTGGAAAAGACCTTGTCTTTGATGGAAGAGGGACTGGATTATGAGGTTTTAACCAATATTTTTGAGATTCAGATTCTATCACGATTTGGAGTTATCTTGAATCTGCATGAATGCTGTTTCTGTCATCGGGTTGGACTTCCTTTTGATTACTCTTTTCGGTATAGTGGGGTCCTTTGTCCGGATCATTATGATCAGGATGAGAGACGAGCCCACTGGCATCCGAATGTTCTCTATTTATTGGATCAGTTTCAAGCAGTACGATTCAATGAGTTAGAGACAATTTCTCTACAAGCGGAGATGAAAGCAGCTCTGCGTCAGGCAATTGATCAGTTGTATGAGGAGTATGTAGGGATCCATTTAAAAGCTAAAAAGTTTATCGATTCCTTGAGTGATTGGGGAGCGATTATGAAAGATTCATCTGGAGGTGAAACATGAAAAAAATTGCAGTAGATGCAATGGGGGGCGATAATGCACCTCAAGCCTTGGTAGAAGGTGTGAATCAAGCCATTCGTGATTTTGATGATATTGAGATTGTCTTGTATGGCGATGAGGCAAAAATCAAAGACTATTTAACCGCAACAGAACGTGTATCGATTGTGCATACGGAAGAAAAAATCGATTCAGATGATGAGCCAACACGGGCCATTCGTCGGAAAAAACAGGCTTCGATGGTCTTAGCTGCCAAGGATGTGAAGGATGGTGAGGTCGATGCCATGCTATCTGCGGGAAATACAGGTGCGCTATTGGCGGCTGGTTTCTTTATCGTTGGCCGCATCAAAGGGGTGGAACGCCCTGGCTTGATGTCGACACTTCCAACGGTTGATGGTCGTGGCTATGATATGCTAGACTTAGGGGCCAATGCGGAAAATACACCAGAGCACTTGCATCAGTATGCTGTGATGGGATCCTACTATGCTGAAAATGTTCGTGGGATTCAAAAACCTCGCGTGGGTTTATTGAACAATGGGACAGAAGCTAGTAAAGGAGATCCTTTGCGCAAGGAAACCTACCAATTGTTATCTGAGGATGAGTCGATTCATTTTGTTGGAAACGTGGAAGCGCGTGACTTGATGGATGGCGTTGCTGATGTCGTTGTGGCGGATGGTTTCACGGGAAACGCTGTCTTGAAAACGATGGAAGGAACGGCTTTTGGGATCTTGAAGCAATTGAAACAAGCAATTGCCACAGGAAACTGGAAGGCGAAATTGGGAGCTTTTCTGCTCAAGGACCGTTTGAAATCATTGAAGCAAACCTTGGATTTCTCAGATGTTGGAGGAGCGGTCTTGTTTGGCCTTCAAGCACCTGTTGTTAAAACGCATGGTTCGAGTGATGCCAAAGCTGTCTATAGCACGATTCGTCAGATTCGGACCATGTTAGAGACAGATGTTGTTGGAAAATCAGTGAAGGAATTATCGAAGGAAGGGTAATGTATGAGTAAACAAAACGAAATTTTAGTTACAATTGAGGAATTTCTCAAAGATCGCAAGGGTCCAGACTTTCAAGTATCTTTGGAATCTGACTTACGTAAGGATTTACAGGCGGATTCTGTTGAATTGATGGAATTTATTATCAATCTTGAGGATGAATACCAAATTGAGATTCCGGACAAGGCTATTGATGAATTTAACACAGTAGGGGATGTTGTCGACTATATCGAAAAACGAACTGCTGGTCACTAATGAAAAAGGGATCGTTCAGAGATTATTCTGGATGATCTTTTTTCTGTCCTTTTTATTCGGATTCTGCTTGTATTGTACGGAATTTTATTGAAAATACACTTTGTATGTGATAGAATGAAGGTGATAAAATACGAAAGGCGAACAAAGTCATGACCAATCAACTGATTTATACTGGGAAAGCTAAGGATATCTATACTACTGAGGACGAACATGTGATTAAGTCGGTCTATAAGGACCAGGCAACCATGCTTAATGGTGCTCGTAAGGAGACTATTAAGGGAAAAGGTGTGCTAAATAATCAGATTTCGTCTCTTATTTTTGAAAAATTGAATGCTGCGGGTGTAGCGACGCACTTTATCGAACGTATTTCAGATACCGAACAATTGAATAAGAAGGTTACCATCATTCCTTTGGAGGTTGTTCTTCGTAATGTGACGGCGGGTTCTTTTTCTAAACGGTTTGGTGTGGAAGAAGGTTTGGAATTAGAAACTCCAATCGTTGAATTTTACTACAAGAACGATGAGTTGGATGACCCGTTTATCAATGATGAGCATGTGAAGTTCTTGGATATTGCCAATGATGAACAAATTGCTTATATCAAGGAAGAAACGCGTCGTATCAATGAATTGCTGAAAGATTGGTTTGCACAAATTGGTCTTCGTTTGATTGATTTCAAATTGGAATTTGGCTTTGATAAGGATGGTAAGATCATCTTGGCAGACGAATTTTCACCAGATAACTGCCGCCTTTGGGATGCTGAAGGGCACCATATGGACAAGGATGTTTTCCGTAGAGATTTGGGTAGCCTAACGGATGTATATAAGGTTGTGTTAGAGAAGTTGCAAGACTTGAAATAATTTGGTTGAAACGGAAAACCTTCGTCTTCAAGAGCATTTTTGAATAGAAGTAAAGGAACTAAAATGGATAAACGTATTTTCGTTGAGAAAAAAGCTGATTTTCGTGTGAAATCGGACTCTTTAGTAAAAGAATTACAGCATAATCTTCAGTTGAAAACCTTGAAGGATCTTCGGATTGTTCAGGTTTACGATGTTTTTGGTTTGGCAGAGGATTTGTTTGCGCGTGCGGAAAAACATATCTTCTCTGAGCAAGTGACCGATACTGTTCTGGATGAAGCTGCGGTTCAGGCTGATCTTGAGAAGCATGCTTTCTTTGCTATCGAAAGTTTGCCTGGTCAATTTGACCAACGTGCGGCATCTTCACAAGAAGCTTTGCTTTTGCTTGGTAGTTCAAATGATGTAACGGTGAACACAGCACAATTGTACTTGGCCAACAAGGATATTGATGCGAATGAGTTGGAAGCTGTCAAAAACTACCTTTTGAACCCAGTGGATTCTCGCTTCAAAGATATCACTGTTGGTATTGCGAAACAGGATTTCTCTGAGTCTGACAAGACCATTCCAAGCTTGGATTTCTTTGAAACTTATACGGCAGAAGATTTTGCACAGTATAAGGCTGAGCAAGGATTGGCCATGGAAGTGGATGACCTTCTTTTCATTCAAGATTACTTCAAGTCTATTGGACGTGTGCCAACTGAGACTGAGTTGAAGGTTTTGGATACTTACTGGTCTGACCACTGCCGTCACACGACTTTCGAGACGGAGTTGAAAAACATTGACTTCTCAGCTTCTAAATTTGAAAAACAATTGCAAGCGACTTATGACAAGTATATTGCCATGCGTGATGAGTTGGGACGTACAGAAAAACCTCAAACATTGATGGATATGGCGACTATTTTTGGTCGTTATGAGCGTGCCAATGGTCGTTTGGACGACATGGAAGTGTCTGATGAAATCAATGCCTGCTCAGTTGAAATTGAAGTGGATGTCAATGGTGTCAAAGAACCATGGCTTCTCATGTTCAAGAACGAAACCCATAACCACCCAACGGAAATCGAACCTTTTGGTGGAGCGGCTACTTGTATCGGTGGTGCCATTCGTGACCCATTGTCAGGGCGTTCATATGTTTACCAAGCTATGCGTATCTCAGGTGCTGGCGATATTACAGCTCCAATTGCTGAAACTCGCGCTGGTAAATTGCCACAACAAGTGATTTCTAAAACAGCGGCTCACGGTTATTCTTCATACGGTAACCAAATTGGTCTTGCAACAACTTACGTTCGTGAATACTTCCACCCAGGTTTCGTTGCTAAGCGTATGGAGCTAGGTGCAGTTGTCGGTGCGGCTCTTAAGGAAAATGTTGTCCGTGAGAAACCTGAAGCAGGTGATGTGATTATCTTGCTCGGTGGTAAGACTGGACGTGATGGTGTCGGTGGTGCGACAGGCTCTTCTAAAGTTCAAACGGTTGAATCTGTTGAAACAGCTGGTGCTGAGGTTCAAAAAGGGAATGCCATCGAAGAACGTAAGATTCAACGTCTTTTCCGTAATGGGGATGTGACACGTCTTATCAAGAAGTCAAATGACTTTGGTGCTGGTGGTGTCTGTGTGGCTATCGGTGAATTGGCAGATGGTCTTGAAATTGATCTAGACAAAGTGCCATTGAAATACCAAGGCTTGAACGGTACAGAAATTGCCATCTCTGAATCTCAAGAACGTATGGCTGTAGTGGTTCGTCCAGAAGATGTAGATGCCTTCGTTGCTGAATGTAATAAAGAAAATATTGATGCTGTTGTCGTTGCGAAAGTGACTGAAAAACCAAATCTTGTCATGCACTGGAATGGTGAAACAATCGTTGATTTGGAACGTCGTTTCCTTGATACAAACGGTGTACGTGTTGTCGTAGATGCTAAGGTGGTTGACAAGGATGTCAAGCTTCCAGAAGAGCGTCAAACATCTGCTGAAACCCTTGAAGCTGATACTCTTGAAGTCTTGGCTGACCTTAACCATGCCAGTCAAAAAGGTTTACAAACCATCTTTGATAGCTCAGTTGGTCGTTCAACAGTCAATCACCCACTCGGTGGTCGCTACCAAATCACACCAACGGAAGCTTCTGTACAGAAATTGCCAGTCCAACATGGCGTGACAACAACTGCTTCTGTTATGGCGCAAGGATTCAACCCTTATGTAGCAGAATGGTCTCCATATCATGGCGCTGCCTATGCAGTAATCGAAGCAACAGCTCGTTTGGTTGCTGCTGGTGCAAACTGGTCTAAGGCTCGTTTCTCTTATCAAGAATATTTCGAGCGTATGGATAAACAAGCAGAGCGTTTTGGTCAACCAGTATCAGCTCTCCTTGGATCAATCGAAGCTCAGATTCAACTTGGTTTGCCATCTATCGGTGGTAAAGACTCTATGTCTGGTACCTTTGAAGAATTGACAGTACCACCAACCTTGGTTGCTTTTGGGGTAACAACTGCGGATAGCCGTAAGGTTCTTTCTCCAGAATTCAAAGCTGCTGGTGAAAATATTTACTACATTCCTGGTCAAACTTTGGCACAAGAAATTGACTTCGAACTTATCAAGTCTAACTTTGCTCAATTTGAAGCCATCCAAGCTGACCACAAAGTGACAGCTGCATCAGCTGTTAAATATGGTGGTGTGGTTGAAGCTCTTGCCCTTGCAACATTTGGGAACCATATTGGAGCTAACGTCGAATTAGCTGACCTTGACACTAGCTTGACAGCTCAATTGGGTGGATTCGTCTTCACATCGCCTGAAGAAATTGCAGGTGTTGCCAAGATTGGACAAACAGTAGCTGACTTTACACTTACTGTCAATGGTGTAACGCTTGATGGACACAAACTTGACAGTGCTTTCCAAGGTAAATTGGAAGAAGTTTACCCAACGGAATTTGCACAAGCAACTGAGTTGGAAGAAGTACCGGCTGTAACAACAAATGCTGTGATTAAAGCTAAAGAAACAGTTGACACACCAGTAGTTTACATCCCGGTATTCCCAGGTACCAACTCAGAATATGATTCCGCTAAGGCCTTCGAAAAAGAAGGAGCAAAAGTCAACTTGGTACCATTTGTCACACTGAATGAAGAGGTAATTGTCAAGTCTGTTGACACCATGGTTGACAATATCGAAAAAGCTAATATTATCTTCTTTGCAGGTGGCTTCTCAGCAGCGGATGAACCAGATGGATCAGCTAAATTCATCGTAAACATCTTGCTCAATGAAAAAGTACGTGCAGCTATCGATCACTTCATCGAACGTGGTGGTTTGATTATTGGTATCTGTAACGGATTCCAAGCCCTTGTCAAATCAGGTCTTCTTCCATATGGTAACTTTGAAGATGCAAGTAGCACCAGTCCAACCCTCTTCTACAACGATGCCAACCAACACGTGGCTAAGATGGTAGAAACACGGATTGCCAACACCAACTCACCATGGCTTGCAGGCGTGAAAGTTGGTGATATCCATGCCATCCCAGTATCACACGGTGAAGGGAAGTTTGTCGTGACAGCTGAAGAATTTGCAGAGCTTCGTGACAATGGTCAAATCTTTACCCAATATGTTGACTTCGAAGGTAAACCAAGCATGGATTCAAAATACAATCCAAATGGTTCTGTCCATGCGATTGAAGGGATTACCAGCAAGAACGGTCAAATCATCGGGAAGATGGGACACTCAGAACGTTTCGAAGACGGTCTCTTCCAAAATATTCCAGGAAATAAAGACCAACATCTCTTTGCATCAGCGGTTAAATACTTTACTGGAAAATAAAAGGTATACAAAATGACATACGAAGTTAAATCTCTTAATGAAGAATGTGGTATTTTTGGGATCTGGGGACACCCAGATGCTGCAAAACTGACTTATTTCGGATTACACAGTCTTCAACACCGTGGTCAAGAAGGGGCAGGGATCCTTTCGAATGATGCGGGTCAATTAAAACGGTATCGTGACACGGGGCTTCTCTCAGAAGTATTTCGAAATCCTGCTAACTTGGATAAGTTAACAGGAACGGGAGCGATTGGCCATGTTCGCTATGCGACAGCTGGGGAAGCTTCGGTGGATAACATCCAACCCTTCCTCTTTCGCTTTCATGATACCCAGTTTGGACTGGCTCACAATGGGAATTTGACCAATGCCAAGTCCCTTAAACGGGAGTTGGAAAATAACGGAGCGATCTTTAGCTCAACTTCTGATTCAGAAATCTTGGCCCACTTGATTCGTCGGAGCCACAACCCTTCTTTCATGGGTAAGGTGAAAGAAGCCCTGAATACGGTGAAAGGTGGATTTGCTTACCTTCTCATGCTGGAAGATAAGCTGATTGCGGCCTTGGATCCAAATGGTTTCCGTCCTCTTTCGATTGGGAAAATGGCCAATGGCGCTATCGTAGTTTCCTCTGAAACCTGTGCCTTTGAAGTGGTTGGTGCTGAGTGGATCCGCGATGTGAATCCAGGTGAAGTCGTGATCATCGATGATAACGGCATCACTTACGATAACTATACAACGGACACCCAATTGGCTGTTTGTTCGATGGAGTATATCTACTTTGCCCGCCCGGACTCCAATATTCAAGGGGTCAATGTCCATACAGCTCGTAAACGTATGGGGGCTCAATTGGCACGTGAATTTAAACATGAAGCAGATATTGTGGTCGGTGTACCTAACTCCTCACTTAGTGCAGCTATGGGATTTGCGGAAGAATCTGGCCTACCAAATGAAATGGGCTTGATTAAAAACCAATACACCCAACGGACTTTTATCCAACCAACACAAGAATTGCGTGAGCAAGGGGTTCGTATGAAGCTCTCTGCCGTATCCGGTGTCGTGAAAGGCAAACGGGTTGTCATGATCGATGATTCTATCGTACGTGGGACGACCTCGCGTCGTATCGTTAATTTGCTAAAAGAAGCAGGGGCAACAGAGGTTCACGTAGCAATCGGTAGTCCAGCTCTGGCTTATCCATGTTTCTACGGGATCGATATTCAAACACGTAAGGAATTGATTGCTGCCAATCATACAGTAGAGGAAACACGCGATATCATTGGTGCAGATAGCTTGACGTATTTGTCAATCGATGGCTTGATTGATTCTATTGGAATCGATACAGATGCCCCAAATGGCGGTCTTTGTGTGGCTTACTTTGATGGAAAATATCCAACACCTTTGTATGACTACGAAGAACGCTATGTGGAAAGTTTGAAAGAACATACTTCTTTCTATTAAGATTAGTGCAGAAGAAAAAAGAGGAAAAAATTATGTCTAAAAATGCTTATGCCCAATCGGGTGTGGACGTTGAAGCAGGTTATGAAGTTGTTGAACGGATCAAAAAACACGTGGCTCGTACGGAACGTGCAGGTGTTATGGGAGCTCTCGGTGGCTTCGGTGGTATGTTCGATCTTTCAAAAACAGGTGTCAAAGAGCCTGTTTTGATCTCAGGTACAGATGGTGTCGGTACTAAACTCATGCTTGCTATTAAGTACGACAAACACGATACCATCGGTCAAGATTGTGTCGCTATGTGTGTTAACGATATCATCGCCGCAGGTGCGGAGCCCCTTTACTTCCTTGACTATATTGCAACTGGTAAAAATGAACCAGCTAAATTAGAGCAAGTCGTTGCTGGTGTTGCAGAAGGTTGTGTGCAGGCTGGTGCAGCCCTTATCGGTGGAGAAACGGCTGAAATGCCTGGTATGTATGGTGAAGATGACTATGATTTGGCTGGGTTTGCTGTCGGTGTTGCAGAAAAATCTCAAATCATTGAAGGTTCAAAAGTAGCTGAAGGGGATGTGATTCTTGGACTTGCTTCAAGCGGTATCCACTCAAATGGTTACTCACTTGTTCGTCGTGTCTTTGCGGATTACACAGGTGAAGAAGTTCTTCTAGAATTGGAAGGGAAGAAACTTAAAGACGTTCTTTTGGAACCAACTCGTATCTACGTCAAAGCAGCTTTGCCACTCATCAAAGAAGAATTGGTCAACGGAATTGCCCACATCACAGGTGGTGGTTTCATCGAAAATGTACCACGGATGTTCTCAGATGACTTGGCTGCTGAAATTGACGAAAGCAAAGTCCCAGTTCTTCCAATTTTCAAAGCTCTTGAAAAATATGGCCAAATTAAACATGAAGAAATGTTTGAAATCTTCAACATGGGGATTGGTCTCATGCTTGCAGTGAAACCAGAAAATGTGGAACGTGTCAAAGAACTTCTTGACGAACCTGTTTATGAAATTGGTCGTATTGTGAAGAAAGATGGCGCAAGTGTGGTGATTAAATAATGGCTAAAAAAATTGCTGTTTTTGCTTCCGGAAACGGCTCGAACTTTCAGGTGATTGCGGAACAATTTCCAGTAGAATTTGTCTTTTCAGATCACCGGGATGCCTATGTCTTAGAACGTGCCAAGAACCTTGGTGTAGCTAGTCATGCCTTTGAACTCAAGGAATTTGATAATAAAGCAGCTTATGAAGAAGCTATCGTCAAACTCTTGGATGAGCACCAGATTGACTTGGTTTGCTTGGCGGGTTATATGAAGATTGTTGGCCCAACCTTGTTAGCAGCTTATGAAGGCCGTATCATCAATATTCACCCGGCATATCTCCCTGAATTTCCAGGTGCTCATGGCATTGAGGATGCTTGGAATGCAGGCGTTGCTGAGAGCGGTGTGACCATTCACTGGGTGGATTCTGGTGTTGATACCGGTAAGGTTATCAAACAGATCCGTGTGCCACGCCTTGAAGGGGATACCCTTGATACTTTCGAGACTCGCATCCACGAAACAGAGTACAAGCTCTATCCAGAAGTGTTGGAACGTTTGGGAGTAGAGAGGAAATTATGAAAAAATCACAAGCCAAAGGATATTTATTAGAAATTGTACTGGCTAAGTTATTAAAAGTTAACGGATATGATTTAGTAACGAGTACCGATAATGAGATTGTAAATTTACCTAGGAATGGTTTAAATGTCAAGGGAAGAGGTGGTTATCATCAATTTGACTCTTTAGGAACGTTCCGTATCACGCCACCATTTGTATATCCTATACGTTTATTTTTAGAGGCTAAATTTTATACAAATAATAAGGTAGGTATAGATAGAGTTAGAATGGGAATAGGTATTCTACAAGATGTAAATACTAATTATTCCACAGTTGAGATGACAAGTGAAGAGTTAAAGCTACCTAAATATAATTATAATTATGCTATTTTTTCTACATCAGGATTTACAGATGATGCTCAAAGATTGGCCATAGCTCATAAGATTTATTTAATGGATTTATCATCTGGCTATTACAATTGGATTAGAGATTTTATAAATCAAATTGTAGATAGATTGTTTGACATTAACGGGATTCGTGGTGAAGATATTAGCGGCGATATTTTTAATGGTTTCAAAGAGGATTTTTCTAGGTGGATTAATAATTTAAGTTATAATATACCTTATAGATGGTTTGATTTCGATATTCAACAATCAGTTGTGAATGAATTTGTAAACCAAATGCAAAATGTTAGAAGTATTTATATAGCGAGTACAAAGAGTTCACAAATTATAGCACTGGTACCTAATGATGATGAAGACTTTCGTGAGTCGCTACGTAGAAACCCACATCAAGAAGTAACTATCACATGGAATGAAAATGAGAATGATGTATGGATAGTTAGACCAACTGGAAATTATGATCGATATAGACTTACATTTCAATTGCCATCTGTTATTCGAGAGTATATTTTCGATAACTCAGCAAATCAGTATGAGAGTGCTTATGACGAAAAAATAAGAAGTTTTGGGATGCTATCATTTATTGCTTATCTTGATGGGGTAAATCCTACTTTGTGCACACTAAAATTTAACAAAGAAGAAACTAGAATATTGGTAGACCGCTATAATCAACAGTTTAGATTGGAGAATCAAAATGACTAAACGCGCACTAATTAGTGTTTCAGACAAAGCGGGCATTGTTGAATTTGCCCAAGAACTCAAAAAACTCGGTTGGGACATCATCTCAACAGGTGGTACCAAGGTTGCCCTTGACAATGCTGGGGTAGATACCATTGCTATCGACGATGTGACTGGTTTCCCAGAAATGATGGACGGTCGTGTGAAGACCCTCCACCCAAATATCCATGGTGGCCTCCTCGCTCGTCGTGACCTCGATAGCCACCTGGAGGCTGCTAAGGACAACAAGATTGAATTGATTGACCTTGTTGTGGTCAACCTTTACCCATTCAAGGAAACCATTCTTAAACCAGATGTGACTTACGCTGATGCGGTTGAAAACATCGATATTGGTGGTCCATCAATGCTTCGTTCAGCAGCTAAAAACCATGCTAGCGTGACAGTTGTTGTAGACCCTGCTGACTATGCTGTTGTTCTTGATGAATTGTCATCAAACGGCGAAACCTCTTACGAAACTCGCCAACGTCTGGCAGCAAAAGTCTTCCGCCACACAGCAGCCTATGATGCTTTAATCGCAGAATACTTCACAGCTCAAGTGGGTGAAAGTAAACCTGAAAAACTTACTTTGACTTATGATCTCAAGCAAGCCATGCGTTACGGGGAAAACCCTCAACAAGACGCAGACTTCTACCAAAAGGCCTTGCCAACGGATTACTCCATTGCATCCGCTAAACAGCTGAACGGTAAAGAATTATCCTTCAACAATATCCGTGACGCTGATGCCGCTATCCGGATCATCCGTGATTTCAAAGACCGTCCAACCGTTGTGGCTCTCAAACACATGAACCCATGTGGGATTGGTCAAGCAGATGATATCGAGACTGCTTGGGACTATGCGTATGAGTCTGATCCAGTATCCATCTTTGGTGGAATCGTGGTTCTCAACCGTGAAGTAGACGCTGCGACAGCTCAAAAAATGCACGGTGTCTTCCTTGAAATCATCATTGCACCAAGCTATACAGATGAAGCGCTTGAAATCTTGACTACCAAGAAGAAAAACTTGCGGATTCTTGAGCTACCGTTTGATGCTCAAGATGCCAGTGAAGCAGAAGCAGAATACACTGGTGTTGTTGGTGGTCTCCTCGTTCAAAACCAAGACGTCGTCAAAGAAAGCCTAGCTGACTGGCAAGTGGTTACGAAACGCCAACCAACTGAGACAGAAGCGACAGCTCTTGAGTTTGCTTGGAAAGCGATCAAGTACGTCAAATCAAATGGGATCATCGTGACCAACGACCACATGACACTTGGTGTTGGCCCTGGTCAAACCAACCGTGTGGCTTCAGTCCGCATCGCTATTGACCAAGCTAAAGACCGTCTTGACGGCGCTGTTCTTGCTTCCGATGCCTTCTTCCCATTTGCGGATAACGTGGAAGAAATTGCGAAAGCAGGGATTAAAGCGATCATCCAGCCGGGTGGATCAGTCCGTGACCAAGAGTCAATTGAAGCGGCTGATAAATATGGCTTGACTATGATCTTCACAGGAGTGAGACATTTTAGACATTGATGGGTATTTTAAAATTAGCTCATTATCAACTGTGATAAAGGATTTATCGCTAACAAAAAGAGAAGACGTAAGTTGTCTTCTCTTTTTGTATGTTTAAAACAATAAGCATTTTAGTGTTAGAAATTATTAAAATGATTTGTTAGAGCTGTTCATGACTAATCTCGAAAAACTCAGTTTCTCACTTAACTATTTTTTATACGTTTTATGGTGTTTAAGGTTGTTGTGACTAGCTCGTTAATAGGCATGGCTTTATAATCTCCTTTTAACCATTCATCAAAAATATTGTAGAGACCGCCGGTAATGAATCTAATATCATAGTTGATTTGTCTTTGATCACTATTTGTGATGTGCCAAGGTGCCATGACAGTGGTATAAGTAGCAGGAAGCTTATCGTAAGACCTTTGCAAGATAAGCACGAGTAAGTTTGCGTCTTGCAAAATTTTTAATGGCTCAGTGTACTGGCTCCAATACTGAAAGAAAAGGTTCACTAAATCTTCAAAATTAGTCAGTTTTGCTGTTTGAAGTTCGATAATATAGTATTGGATTAAGCGGTCTAAATAGTTCGTAAGAACTTCCTCTTTTGAATGGTAATAACGATAAAATGTTCGTCTGGCAATCTGAGCATGCTCGCTGAGTTCAGCAATGCTGATATTTTGGAGAGACTTCTTAGTTGCTAATAAATCGAACAAGGCTTCCTCCAGCCATTG
The DNA here is from genome assembly GCF_001837905.1 of Streptococcus sp. HMSC076C09. Classification (NCBI taxonomy): domain Bacteria; kingdom Bacillati; phylum Bacillota; class Bacilli; order Lactobacillales; family Streptococcaceae; genus Streptococcus; species Streptococcus sp. HMSC076C09. The sequence continues at coordinate 55,682 of NZ_KV834627.1, read as the reverse complement.
TCGCGTTTGATATTCCATGGTATTTTTCCTTTCCTGTCACACTTTTGGTCAAACTGTGCCAATATCTCTTAACCTCTTGTTTTTGTAACAGTTTATCTTTATACTAAAAGTGTTGCGCGTGATATATGATTATCATTTATTCTTAACATTGTACAATTGTTAGTTGTTATTAAGGAGGTAAAGGTATGAGCATTCTTTTTAATGTTTGGATGCTGCCTATTTTATTTATTTTACATGATTTTGAAGAAATAATTTTTATGCCCTTGTGGAAAACACGGCATCATCAAAAGTTAGAAACTTTTAAGAAACCGTTCTTTGGTTCCGTTACGCAAGGTTCCGCTTTTGCAGTAGGTGTGTTCGAAGAATTTATCATCCTGGTGTTTATTTCTGGATTCTGCCAAATAACTCACAACAGTTTACTCTATTTATCTTTTGTAATAGCTTATACAGCTCATTTCATAATCCATTATATCATGTGCCTGCAATTTGGGGGCTATGTTCCTGGAGTCGTCACGGTAACCCTAGAATTGCCAATGGTTCTAATGATTATTTCCCACTATTGGCCTTCTGACATTTCTTTGTTATCAGTCGTTGTCTATCTTTTATTGGCCATGGTAATAGCTTTTACGAATCTTAAAATCATGCATCTCATCATGCCAAAAATTCAAACACATCTAGAAAAATACGCGAAATGAAAAACGATTAAATGAGAGCTACTTTTTAACCTTTCTGATATAACTGGTTAATGAGCAACCAAGAATCTATCGAAGCGGCTGATAAATACGGCTTGACCATGATCTTCACAGGAGTGAGACATTTTAGACATTAATCAACAAAAAAGGCACCATCCATTGATGCGTGCCTTTTTTGTTGGTTAAGAAGACCTTAATCTGGGTAGATGTAGGTGACGGTTCCCCAGATAGGGTTGGTCGGATCGAACCAACCGCGGAAGTTGTCGATATAGCGATGGCCGTTGTAGTTAGCCTCTTGGATCTGAATTTTTTGGTCATGTTCGACGTCCGTAACCAAGGCGACATGGCCATATCCCCCATTGTCCCAACAGGCGATAGCGCCGACCTCTGGAGTGTCTCCTGTCCGGAATCCAGCAGCGCGTGCACTAGCTGCCCACATGCCACCGTTTCCCCACCAGTTGTGGGCCCAAGGGGCTAATTCTTTGGCTCCCCAGGTGCACTCACCAATGGGGTAGGTATTTCCCGGGTGTGTCGCGAGTGGAGTGAGCTTTGGCTTTGCCTTTTCCACTTGAAAAGTAGTGGGGAATAGCCCTTTTAGTTGTCCTTGGCTTTTCTGATAGACATGTAGGTGAAATAGCCCATTTCCCTTGTGTTTTTGAGCCTGAAAGCGCAGTTGGAAATGTCCAGGTGCAATCTTCTTTGCGGGATACCAGACCAGATCATCCTGCCCGTTTTCTTCTGACCAGATGGGGAAGACAATCTCGTCAACGTCTTCGAACAACTTTAGATCTACCTCAAATTCTTGTGAGGAGATAGGTGTGATCGTGATTTTTGGCTGGGAAGAAGCCAGGTCCTTTTGCTGGACGCTGGTCGTGAGAGGGTAAAGGCCGGTTAGCTGTTCATTTGCCTCCACTCCATAGACATGGACATGATAACGTCCGGCTTGATCAGAATGGTTGGTCAATGGCACTTGTAGGTCAAATCCCTTGTCACTGCGTTCCACAGGATACCAAATCAGGTCATCTTGGCCATTTTGGTCAGACCAGACGGGAACTTGGATCTTTTGATACTTATCCGGGACGTTTTCGAGATGAATCATCAGCTGCCCTTTTTCGGCATAGATAGCATTGGTCGCTTGATCTGCATGAGCAATAGAGGCTTGCATCCCCCATGTCGCACAAGTCAGTACGACAAATTTTTTAATCGTTTGCATAATACTCCTTTTCGTCAATTAGTAGGTCTCACCTATACTATTCGGAAAAAAATGAGAAATAGGAGAAAATAGCAAAAAATGTTTGGATTCTACTGAAAATAGGAGACTTTTGCTGAAATCATTAGAATAAAACGAACGATTATGATATAATTTAATAAAATAATTCGCAAAAGAGGTTCGAGATGAAACTTTTGGTTGTTGGTTCTGGTGGTCGTGAACATGCGATTGCCAAGAAATTATTGGAGTCTAAGGACGTTGAGCAAGTTTTCGTGGCTCCTGGTAATGACGGGATGACATTGGACGGTCTTGATTTGATCAATATCGGAATTTCCGAACATTCTAAGCTGATTGACTTCGCAAAAGTCAACGATATTGCTTGGACCTTTATCGGTCCAGATGATGCCCTTGCAGCTGGTATCGTGGATGATTTCAATGCGGCTGGACTCAAAGCCTTTGGTCCGACCAAGGCTGCGGCTGAGCTTGAGTGGTCTAAGGATTTTGCTAAGGAAATCATGGTCAAATACGACGTTCCGACAGCAGCCTATGGGACTTTTTCAGATTTCGAGGAAGCCAAGGCCTACATCGAAGAAAAAGGCGCTCCAATCGTCGTCAAGGCAGACGGCTTGGCCCTAGGGAAAGGTGTCGTCGTTGCGGAAACAGTTGAGCAAGCCATCGAAGCCGCTCACGAGATGCTTTTGGACAATAAATTCGGTGATTCAGGTGCGCGTGTGGTTATCGAGGAATTCCTTGACGGAGAAGAGTTTTCACTCTTTGCCTTTGTCAATGGGGACAAGTTCTTCATCATGCCAACAGCTCAGGACCACAAACGTGCCTACGATGGTGACAAGGGTCCTAACACTGGTGGGATGGGTGCCTATGCGCCAGTTCCTCACTTGCCACAGAGCGTGGTTGACACAGCGGTTGACACTATTGTCAAGCCAGTTCTTAAAGGCATGATTAAAGAAGGACGTCCCTACCTTGGTGTCCTTTACGCGGGGCTAATCTTGACAGCTGATGGACCGAAAGTCATCGAGTTCAACGCTCGTTTTGGAGACCCTGAAACGCAAATTATCTTGCCTCGTTTGACATCTGACTTTGCACAAAACATCACTGACATTTTGGATGGCAAAGAGCCGGCCATCACTTGGACGGACAAGGGGGTGACACTGGGCGTGGTTGTAGCTTCAAACGGCTACCCACTCGCTTATGAGAAGGGTGTCAAACTTCCAGCCAAGACAGAGGGCGACATCATCACTTACTATGCTGGAGCGAAATTCGCTGAAAATGGCCAAGACCTCCTCTCAAACGGCGGACGTGTCTACATGCTGGTCACAACCGCAGACACCGTCAAAGACGGCCAAAACATTATCTACAAGGAACTCGATAAACAAAACACAGAAGGCCTCTTCTACCGAAATGACATTGGAAGCAAAGCGATAAAAGATTAACAGATACTATATTTGTCAATGGCGAGCGAAAGTGAGCCAAAGTAAGATAATGGTCGCTTAATTTGCGAGCGTTAGCGAGCTAGTATAGGATAATCGTCGCAGTAGTGGAACTCCTAGTAGCAGAGCTACTAGGAGCGGAAAACTGGAGACTCAGGCTCCAGTTTTAGTAATGGAACGCCACAGGCGGTCGCTTACGTCCGCACTACAATAGACGATTATCAAAAAAGGAGAATAAATGAAACCAGTAATTTCCATTATCATGGGCTCAAAATCCGACTGGGCAACCATGCAAAAAGCCGCTGAAGTCCTAGACAACTTCGGCGTTGCTTACGAAAAGAAAGTTGTTTCCGCACACCGTACACCGGACCTCATGTTCAAACATGCCGAGGAAGCACGTAGCCGTGGCATCAAGGTCATCATCGCAGGTGCGGGTGGCGCTGCTCACTTGCCAGGGATGGTCGCAGCTAAAACAACCCTTCCAGTTATTGGCGTACCCGTCAAGTCACGTGCCCTTAGCGGTGTGGATTCGCTCTATTCTATCGTTCAGATGCCGGGTGGCGTGCCTGTGGCAACAATGGCCATTGGTGAAGCAGGTGCGACCAACGCTGCCCTCTTTGCCCTCCGTCTTCTTTCAGTAGAGGACCAGGCTATTGCGACAGCTTTGGCGGATTTCGCAGAAGAACAGGGAAAAATCGCAGAGGAGTCTACAAATGAGCTCAACTAAAACCATTGGGATCATCGGTGGTGGCCAGCTCGGTCAGATGATGGCGATCTCAGCTATCTACATGGGACACAAGGTTATCGCCTTGGATCCAGCAGCTGATTGCCCAGCCTCCCGTGTAGCGGAAATCATCGTGGCCCCTTACGACGACGTAGATGCTCTTCGTCAGTTGGCAGACCGCTGTGATGTTCTCACTTATGAATTTGAAAATGTGGATGCTGATGGTTTGGATGCTGTTATCAAAGATGGTCAGCTTCCTCAAGGGACCGACCTGCTTCGCATCTCCCAAAATCGCATTTTTGAGAAGGACTTTCTTTCCAACAAAGCACAAGTCACTGTGGCCCCTTACAAGGTCGTAACTTCTAGCAAAGACTTGGCAGATATCGACTTCTCGAAAAACTATGTCCTCAAGACAGCGACCGGTGGTTATGATGGCCATGGTCAGAAGGTCATTCGTTCAGAAGCGGACTTGGAAGAAGCCTATGCTTTAGCCGATTCAGCAGACTGTGTTTTAGAAGAGTTTGTCAACTTTGACCTTGAGATTTCAGTCATCGTGTCTGGAAATGGCAAGGATGTGACAGTCTTCCCAGTTCAAGAAAATATCCACCGCAACAATATTCTTTCAAAAACCATTGTGCCTGCTCGCATTTCAGAAAGTCTAGCTGAAAAAGCCAAAGCGATGGCAGTGCGAATCGCAGAACAACTGAACCTTTCTGGTACACTTTGTGTAGAAATGTTTGCGACAGCTGATGACATCATTGTCAACGAAATTGCGCCTCGCCCACACAATTCAGGTCACTACTCAATTGAAGCTTGCGACTTCTCCCAGTTTGACACGCACATCTTGGGTGTTCTCGGAACACCACTCCCAGCAATTCACCTTCATGCACCAGCTGTAATGCTCAATGTTCTCGGCCAACACGTCGAGGCTGCTGAAACATATGTGACAGAAAATCCAAGCGCTCACCTCCACTTATATGGTAAACTAGAAGCAAAGCATAACCGCAAAATGGGACATGTGACTTTGTTTAGTGATGTGCCAGATGAGGTTGAGGAGTTTGGGAAAGGGATTGATTTTTAAGTGAAAATAGCGATTCTAGGACTTGGAGTCATCGGGACCACTTATGCCTACGCCTTTCAAAAAGCAGGCCATCAAGTAGAGCACGTACTGAGAGATAGTAAGAAAAGCACTGCTCCGAAGGAGTTGTCGGTTGATCTGCTAGATGGTCGCTATCATTCCAAAGGTGAAAATAAACACGACACCTATGAGGTTCATGTGGCGGAAGCTGATTCGGAATACGATTTTATTTTTCTGAGTGTGCGTCATGGGCTTGTCAAAGAAGCTGTGGAGACCTTGCGAAAAAATAATATTAAAGGTACCCTCGTTTTCTTTTGTAATTTCTGGGATACTCGAAAAGAGGTCCAAGAGTGGGCAGGAGACTATGACTATATTCTAGCCTTTCCGACAGCGGGCGGTCACATGCAAGAGGACCATTTGGATGGTGTCTTGTTTGACCATTTAATGCTAGAAGGTGAGCAAAAAGCACACATTTCTAACTATGCTGATCTGACGGCTTTACTGACTTCTGCAGATTTGAAGTGGGAAGTGCCTCATGATATGGTCGAGTGGATTTGGATTCACATGGCGATTAACGCAGGTGTTACTTCGACAGCTGCGCGTTCTGGAAATCTGGAAAATCCAGAAGAATTGGCTTTGAACTTGATGAATAGTTCATCGGAATTATCATTGGCCATCAAGGCTATTCGAGAAGCTTTGAAAGTTGTAGAAGCGCGTGGTGTGAATTTGAAGCTTTACAAGGCAGAACTCTTACCCTACAAAATTCCAGCTTGGATAGCTGGCAAAGCCATGAAAGTCATGTTTGCGAAAAATGAGCTAACTCGAAAAATCATGACCTTACACAATGATAAACAGGACATCTTCTATTGTTGTCAAAGTGTTTATCAGACTGGTCAGGAGTTAGGTGTCAAGATGCCTATTCTGGAAGCAAATATGAAGGGCATTTCGATTTAGGAGGTTTTATGATTCAACTCATTGTCAACGCATTTGTCGAAAAAGAGAAGACTGGAGCAGTCGTCGAAGTCTTGTATGCTAGTAGCGATCACGAAAAAGTGAAAGCTAAGTATGAAGAGTTAGTTGTACGATACCCTGAAAACTATTTAGCCATCTATGATCTACCGTTAGATACGGATTTGAATACACTCGATCACTATCCATCTGTGTGGATTGGGAAAGAAGAATTTGAATAAAGCGACTGTTGGTTGCTAACAGATGTGATACATCAAAAGAAAGGAAAATAAAACAATGATCGAACGTTACTCTCGCCCTGAAATGGCGAACATTTGGACTGAAGAAAATAAATACCGTGCTTGGCTTGAGGTGGAAATCTTGGCTGACGAAGCATGGGCTGAATTGGGAGAAATCCCTAAGGAAGATGTGGCTTTGATTCGTGAAAAAGCGGACTTTGACATCGACCGTATTTTGGAAATCGAGCAGGAGACTCGTCACGATGTGGTGGCCTTCACACGTGCGGTTTCTGAAACGCTTGGTGAAGAGCGCAAGTGGGTTCACTATGGTTTGACATCTACTGACGTGGTCGATACGGCCTATGGTTACCTCTACAAACAAGCCAACGACATCATCCGCAAGGACCTTGAAAACTTCCTCAACATCATCGCTGACAAAGCGAAAGAGCACAAGTTCACTATCATGATGGGTCGTACCCACGGTGTGCATGCTGAGCCGACAACTTTTGGTCTTAAATTGGCCACTTGGTACAGCGAAATGAAACGCAACATTGAGCGTTTCGAGCATGCGGCTGCTGGTGTGGAAGCTGGTAAGATTTCTGGTGCGGTTGGTAACTTTGCCAACATCCCACCATTCGTTGAAAAATACGTCTGCGATAAATTGGGTATCCGTGCTCAAGAAATCTCTACACAGGTCCTTCCTCGTGACCTTCACGCTGAGTACTTTGCAGTTCTTGCGAGCATCGCAACTTCGATCGAGCGGATGGCGACTGAAATCCGTGGTCTGCAAAAATCAGAACAACGGGAAGTGGAAGAGTTCTTTGCTAAAGGTCAAAAAGGTTCTTCAGCAATGCCGCACAAACGTAACCCAATCGGTTCTGAAAACATGACAGGTCTTGCGCGTGTCATCCGTGGTCACATGGTCACAGCTTACGAAAATGTGTCACTCTGGCATGAGCGTGATATCTCTCACTCATCAGCTGAGCGGATCATCGCACCAGACACAACCATCTTGATTGACTACATGCTCAACCGTTTCGGAAACATCGTTAAGAACTTGACAGTCTTCCCAGAAAACATGATCCGCAACATGAATTCTACATTTGGTTTGATCTTTAGCCAACGTGCCATGTTGACTTTGATTGAAAAAGGGATGACACGTGAGCAAGCTTACGACCTTGTTCAGCCAAAGACTGCCCAATCATGGGATAACCAAGTAGACTTCAAACCACTTCTTGAAGCAGATCCAGAAGTAACTTCACGTCTCACTCAAGAAGAAATCGACGAAATCTTCAACCCAACATACTACACCAAACGGGTGGATGAAATCTTCGAACGCATCGGTTTGGGTGACTAATCGCAACGAAAAAGGGAATTTGAAAAATAGACGAAAGAGGCTGGGACAAAAGTCCTAGCCTCTCA
>NZ_KV834627.1:1659-47821 GCF_001837905.1 Streptococcus sp. HMSC076C09 | reverse complement strand
AATTCTAACGAATTACCGATTTCTGTCCCACTCTTTTTTTTAAACTTTTTATAGCTAAACTATCACTAATTATATATATTTTTAAAGAGGTCTTTAGAAATCGTTTTCAACATGCTATACTGGAGCTATAAAAAAGACCGAGATGTCTCAGTCTTTTTGGTTCTTAGTGATCGCGGTCACAGGAGATGAACTTGATCTTGTAGTAGTCACCGCGTTTATAGGTTTCCGTGTATTCAAGGATTTGGCCAGTCGCTTCTAGCTTGGTCGTCTTCACTTGTTTGACCGTTGGGAAATTTTCGTCGATCTTTAATACTTTGGCAACCTTGCTTGGTGTAGGAAAGACGATTTCGTTGACTTCTTCGAAGTGCTCATCATTCATATGAATGTGATAGTCTTCTTTGAAGCGATCATAGATAGAGCTGTAGTATTCCAAATTTGGATAGTTTGGATTGATGTATTGTTCAGGAACATAGGTTTGGTGGAAGATATAGGTATCATCCCCTGTCTGGCGAGTCCGTTCGATCTTATAGTAGAATTGCGTTGGGTTGAGGCCTAGTTTGTCTAGGATGCTTAAGGTATTTCCACGTTTAATAGAGAGAACTTTGACTTTGGCCTTTTGGATTGGGAAGGTTTCAACATCTGAAAATTCAACCAGTTTGTGTTTTCGAGCACGAGAAACAAAGGTTCCTTTTCCTTGCTGACGGACAATGTAGCCATCAGCAGCGAGGTCGTTCAAAGCACGGACAACGGTGATAGAGCTAACATCATAAATTTTAATGAGTTCAGCTTCAGTATAAAATTTATCTCCATTTTCAAATTTTCCTGAGATAATTTGTTGCTTCAATTCATCTTTGATGTGTTGGTACTTTGGAATTGCCATAGTGCTACCTCTCTTTAGATTTCTCTTATTTAACCCTATTTTAACATATTTTTTATAAAAGTGTTGACATTTTTTAAATAATTTATTATATTAATAAATGAAAAGGGTTACATATAAGAAAGGGGGGCGTTTATGGGAGTTTTTGAGATTCGCGATGCTTTCTATTTAAAAGATCAACCCTTCAAGATTTTATCCGGAGCGATCCATTATTTCCGAATTGACCCAGCAGACTGGTATCATTCCTTGTATAATCTAAAGGCTTTAGGTTTTAACACGGTTGAGACCTATGTCCCTTGGAATGCGCATGAACCCCGCAAAGGGCAGTTTGACTTTAGTGGTCGATTGGATCTAGAGCGTTTCATTCAAACAGCCCAGTCCCTAGGACTTTACATGATTGTAAGGCCGTCGCCCTTTATCTGTGCAGAGTGGGAATTTGGTGGATTACCAGCCTGGCTCTTGGAAGAAGACCTGCGAATCCGCTCATCAGACCCAGCCTTTATCGAAGCGGTGGATCGTTATTATGATCGCTTGCTTGGCTTGTTGACACCCTACCAAGTGGATCAGGGTGGTCCAATCCTCATGATGCAGGTGGAAAATGAGTACGGCTCTTATGGAGAGGATAAGGATTATCTTCGTGCCATTCGGGATTTGATGAAGGAAAAAGGCGTGACCTGTCCTCTCTTTACATCAGATGGGCCATGGCGAGCAACGCTAAGAACAGGAACCTTGATCGAAGAAGACCTCTTTGTGACGGGAAACTTCGGTTCCAAAGCAGCCTATAACTTCGGTCAGATGCAAGAATTCTTTGACGAATACGGCAAAAAATGGCCCTTGATGTGTATGGAATTCTGGGATGGCTGGTTTACCCGCTGGAAGGAACCCGTGATTCAAAGGGACCCAGAGGAGTTGGCAGAAGCTGTCCATGAGGTCTTGGAGCTCGGCTCCATCAATCTCTATATGTTTCATGGCGGGACCAATTTCGGCTTTATGAATGGTTGCTCAGCTCGGGGAACGCTAGACTTGCCACAGGTGACGTCCTATGACTATGGGGCTTTGCTCAATGAGCAGGGCAATCCGACGGAGAAGTATTATGCCATTCAAAAAATGATGGCGACCTATTATCCGGAATACCCACAGCAAGAACCACTCATCAAAAAGTGTTTGCCAGAACAAACCTTGCAATTGGTAGCCAAGACTAGTCTTTTTGGAAATCTGGACAATTTGGCTCAGGTTGAGACCAGCCTTTATCCCGAAAAGATGGAGGAGTTGGGGCAAACCACAGGTTATCTCCTATATGAGACAGACCTTGAGTTGGATGCGGAAGAAGAAAAATTGCGCATCATTGATGGTCGGGATCGGGTACAAATTTACCTGGATGATCAACATGTAGCAACACAATACCAAACAGAGATCGGTGAAGATCTTTTTATCAAAGGAAAAAAGAAAGCGGTTACGAATTTAAAAATCTTGCTTGAAAATATGGGTCGTGTCAACTACGGGCACAAGCTCTTGGCTGATAGCCAGCACAAGGGCATTCGCACAGGTGTCTGTGTGGATTTGCATTTCCATCTTCATTGGAAGCAGTACCCACTGGATTTACAAGATCTCAGTCAGCTCGATTTTTCAAAGGAATGGCAGGCAGGTGCTCCAGCATTTTACCGATATGATTTTCAGCTGGACCACACCCTTGACGCTTATCTGGATATGACAGGATTTGGGAAAGGGGTCGTCTTTGTCAACGGCCATAACCTTGGTCGCTTCTGGGAAGTCGGACCGACCACTTCACTTTATGTGCCTCATGGCTTCCTCAAAGAAGGAGCCAATAGCCTGATCGTCTTTGAGACAGAAGGGCGTTACCAAGAGACACTTCAACTTGTTCAACAACCTACATTCAAAGAAGTAAAGGGGGAAAACTTATGACTATTGTAGGATGCCGTATCGATGGACGTTTGATCCACGGGCAGGTAGCCAATCTTTGGACTACCAAACTAAATGTTTCACGTATCATGGTGATCGATGATGAAGTCGCTCAAAATGATATTGAAAAAAGTGGCTTGAAACTAGCGACACCACCTGGTGTTAAGCTCAGTATCTTGCCAGTCGCAAAGGCTGCGGAAAATATCTTGGCTGGAAAATATGATAGCCAACGACTCTTTATCGTAGCTCGCAAACCTGATCGTTTCCTTCGTTTGATCGAAGCAGGCGTTCAGCTTGAAACGCTGAATGTCGGCAATATGTCTCAATCTGATGAGACACGTGCGATTACCCGCTCGATCAATGTGGTGGACGCGGATGTGGAAGACTTCAACAAAATCCACGAAAAAGGTGTAAAGATTACGTCTCAGATGGTGCCAAACGACACTGCAGAAGACTTTATGAAGTTATTAAAGTAAAAGAAAATTTTTAGGAGGAAATTGTCATGATACAATGGTGGCAAATTTTACTACTTACTTTGTACTCAGCTTATCAAATCTGTGATGAGTTGACGATTGTTTCATCAGCAGGCTCACCAGTCTTTGCTGGTTTCATTACAGGACTTGTTATGGGAGATTTAAAGACAGGTCTATTTATCGGAGCTTCTCTCCAATTGACAGTGCTCGGTGTTGGTACTTTCGGTGGAGCTTCTCGTATTGACGCAACATCTGGTGCCGTTCTTGCAACTGCCTTTTCAGTAGCAAAAGGGATTGATCCAGAGATTGCTATTGCTACAATCGCTGTGCCGGTAGCAACTTTGTTGACCTACTTTGATATTCTTGGTCGTATGACTACAACTTACTTCGCTCACCGTGTAGATGCTGCGATCGAACGTTACGACTATAAAGGAATTGAACGCAACTACCTTCTTGGTGCTGTTCCTTGGGCTCTTTCTCGTGCCCTTCCAGTCTTCTTGGCTCTTGCCTTTGGTGGTTCTTTCGTAGAAACTGTTGTTACAGGTCTTGCTAATGTACAATGGTTGGCAAACGGTCTGAAACTTGCAGGTCAAATGCTTCCAGGTCTTGGATTTGCGATCTTGCTTCGTTACCTTCCTGTTCGTCGTAACCTTCACTATTTAGCACTTGGCTTTGGCTTAACAGCAATGTTGACAGTGCTTTATAGCAATGTTCAAAGCCTTGGTGCTGCAGTGTCTAGCATTGTTGGTTCTGATGTGTTCGCTAAACTTCCAAAAGAACAAGCTATTACTTTTGTTAACAACTTCAAGAGTGTATCTATGATTGGTATTGCCATCATCGGTATCTTCCTTGCAGTACAACACTTCAAAAACAGCCAACGTACAGTTGTAGCTGCTCCAGCAAGCAATGTAGAAAGCGGGGAAATTGAAGATGACGAATTCTAATTACAAACTAACAAAAGAAGATTTTAAACAAATTAACAAACGTAGCCTCTTCACCTTCCAATTGGGTTGGAACTACGAACGGATGCAGGCTTCTGGTTACCTTTACATGCTTCTTCCACAATTGCGGAAAATGTATGGAGACGGCACACCTGAATTGAAAGAAATGATGAAATTGCATACGCAATTCTTCAATACTTCTCCATTCTTCCACACTATTATCACTGGTTTTGACCTTGCTTTGGAAGAAAAAGATGGTGTAAAATCAAAAGATGCGGTGAACGGGATCAAGACAGGTCTTATGGGACCATTTGCCCCTCTTGGGGACTCAATCTTTGGATCATTGGTACCAGCTATTATGGGTTCAATCGCAGCAACTTTGGCTATTGCAGGAAACCCAGCCGGTATCTTCTTGTGGATCGCTGTGGCAGTTGCTTATGACATTTTCCGTTGGAAACAGTTGGAATTTGCCTATAAAGAAGGGGTTAACCTCATCAACAACATGCAAAGTACCTTGACAGCTTTGATCGACGCAGCTGCCGTTCTGGGTATCTTCATGGTTGGTGCCTTGATTGCCAGCATGATTGGTGTTGAAGTTTCTTGGACTCCACACATTGGGGACAAAGCGATTGAAATTCAAGATATGCTCAACCTTATCTTCCCACGTTTGGTACCAGCAATCATCACAGGTGTAATCTACTGGTTGCTTGGACGTAAGGGTATGAACTCTACAAAAGCTATCTTGCTCATCATCCTTGCAGCAATCGCATTCTCAGCATTTGGCCACTTCTTCTTTGGAATGGCATAATGGAGTAAGGTATGGCAAAAGAGTTAGTATTGGTCAGTCATGGTCGCTTCTGTGAAGAGCTTAAAGCTAGCACAGAGATGATTATGGGACCACAAGAATCCATCCATACGGTTGCACTCTTACCAGAAGAAGGACCAGAAGACTTTACTGCTAAATTTGAAGCAACAGTCCAAGGTCTAGAAGACTATATTGTATTTGCCGATCTCTTGGGAGGAACTCCTTGCAACACCGTGAGCCGCTTGATCCTTGAAGGACGTGCGATTGACTTATACGCAGGGATGAATCTTCCGATGGTCATCGAGTTCATCAATAGTAGCCTGACTGGTAATGAAGGGGACTACCCTGAACGTGCAAAAGAAAGTATTGTCAAGGTCAATGACCTCTTGTCAAACCTTGATGATGATGAAGATGAGTAGGTTGGTATGGGAGTCTGGGAGCATCATCTCAGGCTCCTTTCCCATTTATCAACGTTAGATTGTAGAAAGGAACAACAGGTTCTATGTTAGACTATACAAAAGAAGACTTGCAGGAGCTAGGAGCAGAGATCACAACACGTGAAATCTACCAACAACCGACGGTTTGGAAAGAAACAGCTCGCTTGTATCAAGAAAGAAAAGCGGAAATAAAAGCTTTCTTAGAAAAAATTGGGCAAGAGCATGACTATATCAAGGTCATCTTGACAGGGGCTGGGACCTCAGCCTATGTGGGAGATACCTTGGTTCCATATTTGCAGGAAGTACACGATGAACGCCACTGGAATTTTCAATCCATTGCGACGACGGATATCGTAGCTCATCCTCAAACCTATTTGAAAAAAGAGGTTCCGACTGTTTTAGTATCTTTTGCCCGGAGTGGCAATTCGCCAGAAAGTGTCGCCACCGTGCAGTTGGCTCAAGACTTGGTTGATGAGCTCTATCAGATCACCATTACCTGTGCCGAAGAAGGAAAACTGGCCCAGCAAGCCCACGGAGATGAGCGCAATCTCTTGCTTCTCCAACCTAAAGAAACCAATGATGCCGGCTTTGCCATGACCTCTAGCTTTACCTCTATGCTTTTGACAGCTCTCTTGGTTTTTGATCCAAGTGAGGAAGAGATCAAGGAAAAACGAGTAGCAGAGCTGGTTGATCTATCTGAGCAAATCTTGGAGAAGGACCGTGCGGTCAAGGAAGTGGTCGATCTAGACTTTGAGCGCGTGATCTATCTGGGAGCAGGACCTTTCTTTGGCCTAGCCCATGAAGCCCAGCTCAAGATTTTGGAATTAACGGCAGGCAAAATCGCAACCATGTATGAGAGTCCTGTCGGATTCCGTCACGGTCCAAAATCCCTCATCAATGATCAGACCCTCGTCTTGGTCTTTGGAGCCATTGATCCTTATACCCGTCAGTATGATCTGGACTTGGTTCGAGAAGTTGCAGGGGATCGGATTGCCCGTCAAGTTGTCCTCTTGACCGATCAAGCTGCAGGGATCGAGCATGTACGAGAAGTGTTGGTGAAAGCATCAGCAGACTCCCTAGATATCTACCGTGCCTTCCCATACATTATCTACGGTCAGTTGATTTCTCTCTTGACTTCGCTCAAGGTGCAAAATCGCCCAGACACGCCATCACCAACTGGTACTGTCAATCGGGTTGTTCAAGGGGTGATCATTCATCCATTTCATAAAGAATAGCCACTAATTTTCTATAAAAAGTGGAGTGTTTCTTCTTGTGAAACTGATACAATGGAGAAAAACAGTGAGAGGAGAAGGTTTGTGAAACAGTATCAAGAAAGCGTGTTTGGGGAATGGCAGAATCAAGAGGTTCGGGCTTATCGCCTCGAAAATGACAAGGGTTACCAATTATCTGTCATGACCTATGGGGCGACGATCTTAGAATATGTGACGCCTGATAAAGAAGACCAGTTTACGAATATTATTCTAGGCTTTGATCGCTTTGAGGACTATGTGGGCAATAGCCCTAAATATGGGGCTAGTATTGGCCCGGTAGCTGGCCGGATTGCAGGAGCTAGCTTTGAACTCAATGGTCAAACCTATCACTTGGAAGCTAATAATGGTACCAACTGCAACCACAGTGGACCGACGGGTTGGGATAGCGCTTTGTTTAGCGTGGAGTCGGTAACGGATCAGGAAATCACTCTCTATACAGAACGGGCGGATGGAACCGGTGGTTTCCCTGGAAGTCTCAAGATCTGGGTAACCTATGGTTTGACGGAAGATGGTGAACTCGAGATTGCTTATCGGGTAGAAACGGATCAAGATACTCTAGTTAACCCGACCAACCACAGCTATTTCAACCTATCTGGGGACTTCACCCAACCGATCAATGACCATGTCTTTCAGATCAACCATCAAGGGCTTTACCCTATCCATCCCGACGGTGTCCCTCTTCAGACCGTGGATAGAGAAAGTCCGGTTGTTCAGCATCTCTACCAAGCTATGCTCTTGGAGGATCTTTTTAAGGACTCTGATCCGCAAATTCGTCTGGTAGAAGGATTAGACCATCCATTTGCTCTTCCAGAAGGGCATGAAAATGCCGGCTTTCTTTACCATCAGCCATCTGGACGTTTTTTGACCTTTAAGTCAGAAGCCCCAGCCTTGGTGGTATATTCAGCCAATTTCGTAGACGAAACTGTTCATCTGCAAGGCCAACCAATGGTTCAGCACAATGGCTTGGCTCTAGAATTCCAAACAGTGCCAGATGCCATTCACAGTGACCAAGCTGAAAAGGTCATCTTGAGAGCAGGTCAAGTCTTCACCAGCAAGACTAGCTACCATGCCATCGCTAAGAAATAAGGAGGAAAAGGGTGACCCAAACAAGGATGTGAAATTCTTGCTTGGGACCTCCTCTTTTTCTCGAAAAAAATTTTTTAGAAAAACTATAAGGAAAGTTTAAGCTTCCTATCGTATACTAATACCATCATCAAAGACCTCCTAACTTTGAATGATAAAACTCCTAAAACTTTTTCATAATAATCTCCCTATAAGAGCCACCAAAACCGGTGGCTTTTTTCTATGTACCTTAGTGAGTCAAGTCCAATAGGGACGTAGACGAGCTTAGGTACATTGACGCAGTTCGAACGCAAGTGAGAACTACGATCTTTAAAAAATTAATGAGGTGAACTCAGAGAGTTCAACCGAACCAAAGGTACCGAAGTATTTTAATAGAGCGTAAGCTCTTTATTTTTTTGCACAGAAAAAAGCTCCTTGAGAAAATCTCAAGGAGCAGTGGAATGACTACTTGCCCGTTGCATCAGACACTTTTTTGAATTTTGCTGAAATAATCGTATTTAGATTATTCCGTCCATCGCGTTGCTCAATCGTCAACGTTAAAATATCTCCATCAATAGAGTATTTATACGTAGTTTCTTTAGCGACAGGTCCAATGGACATGGTTGCAAGTTGCACAATATTGATAGCTTCTGGGAAGATAATCGTTTGGTTTGCTGTATCTAATTTACCGTTCTTCAAGACAGAATGAATTTTAGCATTACCTTTATCAAATTCATAAGTTGTATTGGGCAAGTCCTTAGCGCCATCCTGTAGATTGACTGATAATTTGGTAAATTGATCTTTAATATATTCGTCTTTCGTTTGAGTCACTTTAGATGCATCTTTTTGTTTTAAGTAATCGTAGAACCTTCCAAAACCATCTGCTAGAGATACAGTATAGTCGAATTCAACAGATGTATCTGTAATGTTCAACGTTGGTTTTAAATCTTTCCATGCCTCAGGATAGATCAGCTTGATAGCCGAATCATCATTGTCAAAATCTTTAAAGGCTAAGCTACGTTCAAGAGCTGGTCGGAAGTCGATGGCTTGCCATTTTCCTTCAATTGGAACGGGGTCTTTTTGAGTAGTGCTTCCTTTACGTTTGAAGTGTAGTTCATAGTGAACTGGAAGATTATTTTTCTTCGCTTTTCCGTCAATCGTGACATAAAGCATGTCGTCTTTTAATTTGTAGTGATATGTGTTTGGCGAAACGCGATTTTCACCGAATGAGAAGAAGAATGAGTTTGCTACGGAAAGTCCTTCATCAAAGGTCATTGTTTTGGCACCTTGATCAATAGAACCCGTTGCTTCGTAGCTAAACACGCCAGTATCTTTATTCATGCTGACTTTGTATTTCTTAAAGTCGCTTGCAAATCCTTCATGAGAGTCATACATGATTTTTTTGAATTCTTCTTCAGTCTTGCCTCTAGCTTCTGTTGTGACAGTGGAGAAAGCTTTAATAAAGTTATCAATGTTATAGTCGTATTTAATGGTTGCCGTGTTGTTTTCAATCTTCATGTCCATTTTGAAGTCTTTAACAGATTCAAGCAAGTGTGCAAAGTGGATTCCATGGAGGGTATAGGCTCCGATGGATTCCGTTAAAGCATCGAGAGTATCGACTAATTCCCATTCGCCATCAATCGTTTCGACTTTTGCTGTTTCTGTTTTAGCAGCATTTTTAGAGCCACTTTGTTTTTGAGAACAAGAAGCTAGTAGGAAGACTGAGAACAGAGCAACGAATGCTAAAAATAATTTTTTATAACGTCTAATCATCGTTAGACCTCCTTAAAATAGATGATTGTATTACGCTTATATTATACGTTCAACACAATTGTTTTGCAAGGGCTTTCAAACAAATCGCAATTTTGTTTTGTAACTTGACCGATTATTCAACATAAGAAACGGGAAAATTGTATGTAGCAGAGTCCCCAATAGATGAGATTCTCAAGGCTTCCTAAATTATTTTTTTGCACAGAAAAGAGGCTGGGACAAAAATCCTAGCCTCTCAATTTTCTTTGGATTGTCGAGCAAGACGCAGTGGTTGAGTGGGCTCTACTACGCTGATTTCATCAGCTTTTACAGCCCTACTCAACTGTGCGGAGGTGGGACGACGAAATCGAATTCTAACGAATTACCGATTTCTGTCTCACTCTCAGTGAGTTATTTAATTAGTTTTAGGATCTGAAACTTTCTTGAATTTCATCGGATAAACGAGATGTGCTCCTGTTTCTTCGAATGTTTTTTCAGCGTA
Organism: Streptococcus sp. HMSC076C09; assembly: GCF_001837905.1. Lineage (NCBI taxonomy): Bacteria > Bacillati > Bacillota > Bacilli > Lactobacillales > Streptococcaceae > Streptococcus > Streptococcus sp. HMSC076C09. The sequence continues at coordinate 37,784 of NZ_KV834627.1, read as the reverse complement.
AATTGTAAGGATGTCACCATTCAATTCGTAGTGATAAGTAATTGGTACGTCTGTAGAATTAATATAAAGAGGTAGAACTCCAAAGATGTTTGGAACTTCAGGGAATACGATCGTTTTTGCATTCTCGTTTAAAACTCCATCTTTTAACGTTGCAGTTAACACTTTTGTATCGTTATCAAACGTTCCAGTTTGATGTTTAAAACTTCCAAATTTTTTTTCTCTTACGCCTAGAAGGATGGCAGTAGCTTCTTCTTTTGTAGGATATTCATCTTTATTCTGTTCAGCATAAAAATCAATATACTTATTCATATCAGCACTATAAGAATAAGTTACATCTGTTCCTGTGATTTTTAGAGTCGGAACGATATCTTGGAAGGCTTCAGTAACCTTTAATCGACTATTAGCATCATTATAATAAAGTAAGAAAGTACGTTCCACTGTATCTCTAAAATCTACAGCTTTCCAGTCTCCTTCGAGTGAGACTGGGGTAGGTGCTACTGTGGTAGTTTCTGCAACTGTTGTAGTCTCAGCGGTTGTTTGTTGTTTCTGTTGCTGTTGTTTCTGTTGTTGCCCACATCCTGATACAAATAGAAGAGCAAGAAGGGAAAACATCCATAGGGAACTTTTTTTCATATTGTTCATGATTGATCACTCCTTCTAATGATTGTCTCCTACGTAATTGAAACGAAGACGTATTACTCTAAAATGACTTTGTTCATCTTTACCTTCAGCATAAAGTGTTAGTTGGTTACCTTCAACGGTGTAAGTATAAGTAATTGGTACAAGTGAGTTATACGTGGTTCCCATAACAATTCTACTTAAAAATGTAGGTGTTTCAGGGAACGTAATAGTATGTTTCTGTGTATCGATTTCTCCAGTTAGAGAGTAATCATAGGCATAATTAGGTTCGTCAAGAGTAATCTTTGTATGTTTCAAATTTGGAATATAATTCTTAAATTCAGCAGTTTTATTTTTTAAATACGATTCATAATTCGCTTTGTTCTCTCCTGTTGCAAATGCTTGATCCTCATACAGTTTTCTGTAATCAAAATGGTACTTCAATTCAACGGTTTTATCTTTAATGGTCATCGTCATCTTAACCTTATCGAAGTCATCAAGCATTAGTACAGCGGCAAGTTTTTTGATATTAGAAGCTAGGAATACTTTTTGAATGGTCATTTGTTGGTCAGTCCATTTCCAAGTTCCTTGTTGATCCTTTGTAAGATCTTGTGGTGCTTTGATTGTTTGAGGAGATTTATCTGTTTGAGAAGACTTATTTGTTTTAGAAGACTGCGATGGAGAAGACTGACATCCTGCAATAAGGAGCACTGCAAAGAATGCCAAGAAACCGAAAAGGATCTTCTTTGTTTTAGTAAACATAAATTTACCTCCTAAACGTTGTTGCTTTAATTTTATCATTAAAGGAAATAATTATAAAGTGAAATGGTGAGCGATAGATGAAGAAGAAGGGACTGTATAATAAAAAGAAAGGTTGGCGATGAGGGCAACCATTCAACTTATTCTAACGAACGCTAGTGAGAACCAGGATCTTTAAAAAACATATTCTATTTATGGTACCGAAGGTATCATTTTTTGCTATAATAGACTGTATGAGTAGAATTTTAGACAATGAAATCATGGGCGATGAAGAGGCCGTTGAACGGACGTTGCGCCCGCAATATTTACATGAATATATCGGTCAAGATAAGGTCAAGGACCAGCTGAAAATCTTTATTGAGGCGGCTAAGCTTCGGGATGAGGCGCTGGATCATGTCCTTCTTTTTGGCCCTCCGGGGCTTGGGAAAACCACCATGGCCTTTGTCATCGCTAATGAACTGGGCGTCAATCTCAAGCAGACTTCTGGTCCTGTCATTGAAAAGGCCGGTGACTTGGTAGCTATCCTCAATGATCTAGAACCGGGGGATGTCCTCTTTATCGATGAGATCCACCGTCTTCCTATGTCAGTCGAAGAAGTGCTTTACAGCGCCATGGAAGATTTTTACATCGACATTATGATTGGCGCTGGGGAGAGCAGCCGGAGTGTCCATCTGGACCTTCCTCCTTTCACTTTGATTGGGGCCACGACTCGAGCTGGTATGCTGTCCAATCCCTTGCGCGCTCGTTTTGGAATTACGGGGCACATGGAATACTATGAGCAAGATGATCTGACAGAGATTGTCGAGCGGACCGCCGAAATCTTTGAGATGGAGATTACCCACGAAGCTGCCGAAGAGCTTTCTCTTCGTAGTCGGGGGACTCCTCGGATTGCCAATCGGTTGCTCAAACGGGTGCGCGATTTTGCCCAGATCATGGGCGATGGCTTGATTGACGATACCATTACCGACAAGGCCCTCTCTATGCTGGATGTGGACCATGAAGGGCTGGACTATGTCGATCAAAAGATCCTGCGTACCATGATTGAAATGTACGGCGGTGGCCCGGTCGGGCTTGGGACTCTATCAGTCAATATTGCTGAAGAACGCGAGACTGTAGAAGATATGTATGAGCCTTACTTGATTCAAAAAGGCTTTATCATGCGGACCCGGACAGGGCGCGTGGCGACCCGCAAGGCTTATGAACACTTGGGTTACCCCTACAATGGAGACTAGAAGAAGATGCTGACGGAAAAAGCGATAGTAGAACAAATCCAAGCGGATCCGGAGATGATGACTGTCTTGGCTATTATTCGAGATCTCAACTTGGCAGATGCCTGGTTAGCGGCGGGCGCGGTGCGCAATTTCATCTGGAACCAGCTCTCTGGAAAACCAGGGTTTGACGCGACAACCGATATGGATCTGGTCTTTTATGACCCTGAGATCAGCTATGAGGAGACTCTGCAGATCGAGCAGGACTTAAAGAAGACCTATCCCCAGTTCGCTTGGGAAGTGAAAAATCAAGTCTATATGCACCAGCATAGTCCGGGGACGGCTCCTTATCGCAGTGCCTGTGATGCGGTTTCCAAATACCCCGAGCAGTGTACGGCTCTTGCGGTTCGCTTAAGGAAAGACGGTCAGCTAGAGCTCTTTCTCCCTTATGGGACAAGGGATATCGAAGACTTCATCGTTCAGCCGACTCCGCATTTTTTAGCCAGCCCCGAGCGTTTAGCGGTTTATACAGAGCGGATGAAAAAGAAAAATTGGCAGAGTAAATGGCCTCCATTAGAGGTTCGTTTTCCAAAATAGAGAAACAGATCAGATTTGAAAAAGGAATCTGATTTTTTTTTAAAATGATGGAGTCCCTTTGTCATCTTTCTGTCACATTTTTGTTATAATAGTAATAGTATGCTGGTTTTCCATAGTGGAAAGCCAAGAGCTCAGCTAGGTTGGGCAGTCCGAACAAGGAGTTAGGTGGAATCATGAAAAAAATCGTCTTTGTCTGCTTAGGAAATATTTGTCGGAGCCCCATGGCGGAGTTTGTCATGAAGGACTTGACGGATCAGTATGAGATTGAAAGTCGGGCAACCTCGAGCTGGGAACATGGCAATCCCATCCATCGGGGAACCCAGAAAATCTTTCAACAACACCAGGTCCCGTATGATCCAGCTAAGACTTCCTTACAGATCAAGGAAGAGGATTTTTACAACTTTGATTTGATCCTAGGGATGGACGAAAACAATGTAGCAGATCTGAAGCGAATAGCTCCTGCAGGGACAGAGCACAAGATTCATCTTTTTGCTGCTGAAAGTGTGCCAGATCCGTGGTATACCGGTGATTTTGAGGAGACCTATTCCAGAGTCCTGACTGGCTGTAAGGCTTGGTTAGATCAGTTAGCAACTTCCTAAGAGTTTGATATGTGAGAGAATACAGAATATGAAAGAATTTTATGAGACTTATAAGGTCTATCTGACGCGAAAAAATTTAGAAATAGCAGCATTAGTCGTGATTATTCTATCTGCTTTGTTGGTTTTCTTTTCAGCCATTCCAGGTCAGGGTGTCTTGACCTTGGATAAGGGGGCGATCCGTTACGACGGAAGTTTGGTCCGTGGCAAGATGAATGGCAAGGGAACCGTCACCTTTAAAAATGGGGATACCTATACAGGTAACCTCGTCAACGGCTCTTTTAGCGGCTATGGTAAGTTTAAGTCCAAGGATGGTTGGACCTATGAAGGGCAGTTTGTTAACGGCCAGCCGGAGGGCAAAGGCACCTTAACCACAGAAGCCAACGTCGTATACAAAGGAACATTCAAGCAGGGGATTTATCAAAATGCGCATTAAATGGTTTTCACTCGTCCGTGTTACAGGACTCTTATTGGTATTGCTTTACCATTTCTTCCAAAAAGCCTTTCCTGGAGGCTTCATTGGGGTAGATATTTTCTTCACCTTCTCAGGATTTTTGATTACAGCGCTCTTGATCGATGAATTTGCGCGCAAGCAAGGAATCGACTATTTGGCATTCTTGAAACGGCGCTTTTACCGGATCGTACCACCCCTTGTCTTTATGGTCTTGGTCGTGATGCCCTTTACCTTTATGGTCCAACGGGACTACGTGGCTGGTATTGGGACTCAGATTGCGGCGGTCTTCGGTTTTGTGACCAATTTCTTTGAGATGGCAACGGGTGGTAGTTACGAAAGTAACTTCATTCCGCATCTCTTCCTTCATACCTGGAGTTTGGCTCTAGAAGTGCATTACTATGTGCTCTGGGCACTTTTGGCATGGTTCTTGGCTAAGCGGGCTAAGACAGTTGGAAAGTACCGAGGTATGCTCTTCCTGGCATCCAGCGGGCTCTTTCTCTTCACCTTCTTGTCCATGTTCATCCGCGCCTTTCTGACAGCTAATTTCTCTACTATCTATTTTTCTAGCTTCACTCACATCTTCCCCTTCTTTGCGGGATCATGCCTAGCAACGGTGACAGGGATTGCCAATGTCAGCCCGAACTTTACAAAGCTGGTGCAGTCTTGGAGTATGAAAAAGACCTTGTCAGTCTTGGGTGGAAGCTTTGCCTTCTTGTTTGTGCTCAGTCTTTTCTTACCATTTGATAGCTTGTGGACCTATCTGTTTGGCTTTTTAGCAGCGACAATCGCAGCTTGTGCCATGATTCTGTCGGCCCGCATTCTCCATGAAAAGACGCCAGATAAAAAAGAACCAGCCATCCTCAATTTCTTGGCAGATACTAGTTACGGTGTCTATCTTTTCCACTGGCCTTTCTTTATCATCTTCTCTCAACATTTGGGAAATATGATGGCAGCCCTTGTGACGACGATCGTTTCCTTGATTCTAACGGCTCTGTCCTTCTATATTTTGGAGCCAATCATTGCAGGCAAGGAGCCTCGTGTCTTTGGTATGAAGATGGATCTCAGCTTTTTGACCAAGCCAATCTTTTACCTCATGATTCCATTAGCTCTCTTGATGATCGGGATCTCTGCCTTTGCACCAACAGTCGGAGCTTTTGATGAGAGTTTGGTAGTGAGTGGGCTCAATCAAGCAGACAGCAAAATGCAGGTCACACGGACGCAGGTGGACAATGCGACGGCAACAGACTATAACGTCTCAAATGGTGTGACCATGATCGGTGATTCGGTTAACTTGAGAGCACAAGACTACCTAACCAAAGCGATCCCTGGCATCCAGATCGATGCAGTGGTAAGCCGTCAGTTGGAAAATGGAATGAAGGTCTTTGAGACTGACATCTCCAATAAAGTTCTCCTAAAAAATGTGGTCATTGCCCTAGGAACCAATACTGTAAGCAACTATAAAGAATTGCTGGATCAGTATGTTGAGAAACTTCCAAAAGGCCGTCGCTTGATCCTTGTGACACCATATGATGGTCGCTATGCCAACGATCAGTCCAGTGAATCGGTTCAAACGCGTCTTTATGAGTTGGAACTGGCTAAGAAATACGACTTTATCACCATTGCAGACTGGTACCAAGTAGCAATTGAAAATCCAAACATTTGGGTGGGAACAGACTCTGTTCACTTCAATATGGAAACCAATGGTGGGGAACTCTATGCCCAAACAGTCAAAGAAGCCCTTGATAAGGCCGAAAAGGGTCCGGTCAAGAAGTAACAATGCTTCTCTGAAACTGAAACAAAACAAATCCTAACAAAATAAAACAAAAAGCAACTTTTTACTTGTAAAAAGCTGCTTTTTTTAGTAAGGTTAAGAAAACGCTTACAAAAATCGATTGAAAACATCTCTTTGTGAAGAAAAAAATTTTTTAATTATTTTTTCACAATTTTGCTAGATAATTGCTTTCACAGCAATAGGATTGATAAAGTTTTCACAAACTTCAAAAAATTCTTTGTGAAAGTTGCTTGGAAGTGTTTACAAAAATCTCAAAATAGAGTACAATTATATTGTGAAATAATTAACAAATCGAAATTTCTTACACTATTCTTGAAAATTTCCGAAAACATGAAAAAGTTCTAGAAAAGGATAAGGGTTTCAAACATTGGAGGAAAGCATCAAATGGCTGATAAAAAAACTCTCTCACCTGAAGAAAAGAAACTCGCTGCTGAAAAACACGTAGATGAGTTGGTGCAAAAAGCGCTTGTTGCGCTTGAAGAAATGCGCAAATTGGATCAGGAACAAGTAGACTACATCGTTGCAAAAGCATCTGTAGCTGCTCTTGACGCACACGGTGAGCTTGCTCTTCATGCATATGAAGAAACTGGTCGTGGAGTCTTTGAAGACAAGGCGACTAAAAACTTATTCGCTTGTGAACACGTTGTAAACAACATGCGTCACACCAAGACAGTTGGTGTCATTTCAGAAGATGACGTCACAGGTTTAACTCTGATTGCAGAGCCAGTCGGAGTTGTCTGCGGGATCACTCCTACAACCAACCCTACTTCAACAGCAATCTTTAAAGCCTTGATTTCCTTGAAGACACGGAACCCAATCGTCTTTGCCTTCCACCCATCTGCTCAAGAATCATCAGCTCATGCGGCACAAATCGTCCGCGATGCAGCAATTGCAGCTGGAGCACCTGAGAACTGTGTGCAATGGATTACCCAACCTTCTATGGAAGCAACCAGTGCCCTTATGAATCATGAGGGGGTTGCTACGATCCTTGCGACCGGTGGTAACGCCATGGTAAAAGCAGCTTATTCTTGTGGAAAACCAGCTCTTGGGGTTGGTGCCGGAAACGTACCTGCTTATGTTGAAAAATCAGCCAACATCCGCCAAGCAGCGCACGATATCGTCATGTCTAAATCATTTGACAACGGTATGGTCTGTGCGTCTGAACAAGCGGTCATCATCGATAAAGAAATCTACGATGAGTTTGTTGAAGAATTCAAATCTTACCATACTTACTTTGTCAACAAAAAAGAAAAAGCCCTTCTTGAAGAGTTCTGCTTCGGCGTAAAAGCTAACAGCAAAAACTGTGCGGGTGCGAAGTTGAATGCGGACATCGTTGGGAAACCAGCAGCATGGATCGCTGAACAAGCTGGCTTCTCAGTCCCAGAAGGAACCAATATCCTTGCTGCAGAATGTAAAGAAGTTGGTGAAAAAGAACCGTTGACTCGTGAAAAATTGTCACCAGTTATCGCTGTTTTGAAATCTGAAAGCCGTGAAGACGGAATTAACAAAGCTCGCCAAATGGTTGAATTCAACGGTCTTGGCCACTCAGCAGCCATCCATACTGCTGATGAAGAATTGACCAAAGAATTTGGTAAAGCAGTTAAAGCCATTCGTGTGATCTGCAACTCTCCTTCGACTTTCGGTGGTATCGGGGATGTTTACAATGCCTTCTTGCCATCATTGACACTTGGATGTGGTTCTTACGGACGCAACTCTGTTGGGGACAACGTTAGTGCCATCAACCTCTTGAATATCAAAAAAGTCGGACGCCGGAGAAATAACATGCAATGGATGAAACTACCTTCAAAAACATACTTTGAACGTGATTCAATTGAATACCTACAAAAATGTCGTGACGTTGAACGTGTCATGATCGTTACAGACCACGCTATGGTAGAGCTTGGTTTCCTTGATCGTATCATCGAACAGCTTGACCTTCGTCGCAACAAGGTGGTTTACCAAATCTTTGCAGACGTAGAACCAGATCCAGATATCACAACCGTTGAACGTGGTACAGAGATCATGCGTGCCTTCAAACCAGATACGATCATTGCTCTCGGTGGTGGGTCACCAATGGATGCGGCCAAAGTTATGTGGCTCTTCTACGAACAACCAGAAGTGGACTTCCGTGACTTGGTTCAAAAATTCATGGATATCCGTAAACGTGCCTTCAAGTTCCCATTGCTTGGTAAGAAGACTAAATTTATTGCGATCCCAACAACATCTGGTACAGGATCTGAAGTAACTCCATTTGCCGTTATCTCTGATAAAGCAAACAACCGTAAATACCCAATTGCAGACTACTCATTGACTCCAACAGTAGCCATCGTAGACCCTGCCTTGGTATTGACAGTTCCTGGATCTGTTGCAGCTGATACTGGTATGGACGTCTTGACGCACGCGACAGAAGCTTATGTATCACAAATGGCTAGCGACTTCACAGATGGTCTTGCTCTTCAAGCTATTAAACTTGTCTTTGAAAACTTGGAAAGCTCAGTGAAGAATGCGGACTTCCATTCACGCGAAAAGATGCACAATGCGTCAACGATCGCAGGTATGGCCTTCGCCAATGCCTTCCTCGGTATTTCTCACTCAATGGCCCACAAGATCGGTGCACAATTCCATACTATTCACGGACGGACCAATGCCATCTTGCTTCCATACGTTATCCGCTACAACGGTACACGCCCAGCTAAGACAGCTACATGGCCTAAGTACAACTACTACCGTGCAGATGAAAAATACCAAGATATCGCTCGTATGCTAGGACTTCCATGCTCTACTCCAGAAGAAGCCGTTGAAGCTTACGCAAAAGCTGTATACGAACTCGGTGAACGCTGTGGTATCGAAATGAACTTCAAAGCACAAGGTATCGATGAAAAAGAATGGAAGAAACATTCTCGTGAATTGGCCTTCCTTGCTTATGAAGATCAATGTTCACCAGCTAACCCACGTCTTCCAATGGTAGACCATATGCAAGAAATCATCGAAGATGCTTACTATGGTTACAAGGAACGTCCAGGACGTCGTAAATAAGACGCCAAGGAACAACTGATGTTTATCAGCTACCCCCACTCGAAAGAGCGGGGGATTTTTGCTATTTGGGTCCAAAACTCGTTTTTTCATAAAAAATTAGACTTTTTTTCAGAAATTGTGTTATTTTTATAGCATTCCGAGCTATTTTATGTTACCCTATAGTGTGTGAATCTGCCTGTAGCTGAAGGGTTATGATCCTTTTTCAGTTATAGGAAACGAAAAAATAAATCCAAGAAAGGAGGCCATCTCAAATGGAGTTAGAAGGTGACGTGCAAGGAAGACAAGATCAGGCACAGAAAATTATTGAAATGCCCCAACGAGATCGGGAAACTTCCACTTCAGAAAATCAGCCATCATCTGCTTCGGTGGTCTCCATGTATGGGCAGGAAAATCCAAGCATTTCTAGCCTCCATCAGCAACTGGCAGGCGCATCTGGAACCCAGACCATTCAATTGCGGGAGGAATTGGTGCTGGCGGTAGCGCAGAATGCTTCAGCGCAAGCAACTGTCTTTGAGGCAGAAATCAAGGATAAGCTTGAAGAGGCTAAGGAGACAGTTTCTCATAAGGTCGCTGAGGTGTCTCAAATGGCCCACAGCATGGCCCAATTTTTAACAGACGCAGAAGTGGAGCAACTATTAGGAGAGTTCTCCATGGATACTTGTTGGGACCAAGCGGTAGAGGCGGAGAACCTCGCCCAAGCAAAGGCCTACTCTACTCGCTTGTCAGATTTGGCAGGTCAGCTGGAGGCTGCTTCAGCTCAATTGGTGGACTTGGACAAGGGACAAGCGACGGCCTTTGATTTTTCATAAGTAGGAGAAAAAGATGTTAGAGATCCTGGGAGAGGACAGAGAACGAATTGAGGAGCTCCATCGAGAGATTAAAAAGGAGCAAGAGCGGATTGCGATCAGAAGTTTGATTGCAACGCAAAAAGCCTTGATGATGTTGGAAGGGATGAGTTTGCAGGTGACTTTGAGCGGTCAATCCGAAAAGATGCGCTCTTTTGCCACAACGACCTTAGTTAGTGATTTGAAAGACGGATTTACAGGAGGAGCAGCGGACGTGGCAGAAGCAGCACTGAAGTCAGTGAAAAAGCCGATTTTATTGAGTCCGATTAAAGGAGGTATGTGATGTACCATTCAGGAAATAGTGAATTAGAACAACTAGAAGATCGACATTACCGCTTCAATCAAAAGCTTAGCGAGCTGGAGTGGGATTATGCGGATATGCGTATGGATGTCCGCCAACATACAGAAAATTTAGTAGACTGGCTAAGTGCCCTTCATTTTCAAGCGCCAAGTGCGGAGGCTCAAAGTGGCTTGGAGCGTTTATTTGCCTTGCAAGAAGAGTTTGAGGCAGAACTCAAGCGCTATGAAGAGCGTTTAGAAGAAGAGCGTGAGCGCGAGCAGCAAGAGTACTATAAGCAGCGTCAACAATTAGAACAAGGTGATTGAAACATTCCTCTGGTATAGATAAGGGGAATGTTTTTGTTTGCTCAAAAAACTTTTAAAAATGTGCTCATAAATTCTTGCAAGCGATTACTTAGTATGTTATAATATTCACAAAGAAACGAAAATAAAATGGTTTTATCAAACCAACAAAAAAGGAGTCGCTTATGAAAGCTGCAACTTATGTATCTGCAGGCAATCTGCAACTGCTGGATCAACCAAAACCAGTGATCAAAAATCCAACGGATGCCATTGTGCGTGTCTTGAAGACAACCATCTGTGGGACAGACCTTCACATCCTAGGAGGAGATGTGCCAGCTTGTAAAGAAGGCACGATTTTAGGCCACGAAGGAATCGGGATCGTCGAAGAAGTCGGCGATGCAGTGAATAACTTCAAGGTAGGCGACAAGGTCATCATCTCTTGTGTCACAGCTTGTAATACCTGCTACTACTGTAAACGTAGTTTGCCTTCTCACTGTGAAGATGGTGGTTGGATTTTGGGTCACTTGATCAACGGAACCCAAGCAGAGTATGTCCACATTCCACATGCGGATGGTAGTCTTTATCATGCGCCTGAAACTGTGGATGACGAAGCCTTGGTCATGCTCTCAGATATTCTCCCAACCTCTTATGAAATCGGGGTCCTCCCATCTCATGTAAAACCTGGGGACAATGTCTGTATCGTTGGAGCTGGTCCGATCGGTCTTGCAGCTCTCTTGACTGTGCAGTTCTTCTCACCAGCTACCATTATCATGGTGGACTTGTCTGAATCTCGTCTTGAAGCGGCTAAGAAATTTGGAGCAACTCACACCATCTGCTCCAGCGATATCGCTGAAATCAAGGCCTTTATCAATGAAGTGACCGAAGGTCGTGGTGTCGATATCTCCATGGAATGTGTGGGCTATCCTGCTACCTTTGATGTCTGCCAAAACGTCATCTCTGTCGGTGGACACATCGCTAATGTCGGTGTCCACGGAAAACCGGTTAGCTTCAATTTGGATGATTTGTGGATCAAGAACATTACCCTCAACACCGGTCTTGTCAATGCCAATACTACTGAAATGTTACTCAATGTCTTGAAATCAGGCAAGATCGATGCGACTAAGCTCATCACCCACCACTTCAAACTCTCAGAAGTTGAAAAAGCCTATGATGTCTTTAAACATGCGGGTGAAAACAACGCACTCAAAGTCATTATCGAAAATGATATCAGTGAATGAAGTGGCAACTAATATTTGTTCATAGTTTTTTTAGACGGACCAGAGATATTCTGGTCCTATTTTCAACCCCCAAAAGCCAATGATTCCTTGCAAAATAAATTTGTTGTCTTATAATATAAGTACAGAAAACGATTACATAAAGAGAAAGGTGTGATCTTATGAAACGGTTTTGTTATCATCGTGAATTCTGGATGGACTTCCATTTCTGGATCTTGGTCTTGCTTTTAGCGGCTGTAGCTTTGACGATGCGGGCTCCGCTTTCGGTAGTTAGCCTCGCTTATCTTGCTTTTGTTGGGATTTTGATCCTTCTTCAGGTCTTTCAACCGGCTGTATCGACACGTCAGTATTCAGAAGGTAGCTACCATTTCAATTGGACCTTCTATCGCGATACCCGACTGTATATCGATCTCTTTTTACTAGCAGGTCTCTTGGCAGGCCCAATGGCTTCATCGGATATGGTCTATTGGATCTTGCTTGGAGCCGTCGTCGGCTCTATCGGCTTTGTATTTGTCGTAAAGGAAAAAGCGACTCAAAAGATGGCCTAGGTAGATGAGATGGTTTCAATATTATAGAGTATAAATACTTCTTTAGAACAATCAAAAAAACCAAGAAGGATGAGTTTTATCTCATCCTTCTTGGTTTTTTAAATAGGGAGACCATATTAAGATTTTCGAGAACGTTGACTAGAGAGTTTTTTGTGTTCCCAGTAGCTATTAAAGACGATTTCTTTTTGTTCTCGGTTGATATTAAGAAAATGGGCATAGATGAGGTCGACCACAATTAGTAAGGGGAGAACCGCCGAGATGCGATCGATATAGGTATTGCTTGGAAGAGGTGCAGCGGGCACCACTTCAGTGAAATCTTGGTGGACACCAGCAGGATTGCCAGTTATAAGGACTGTTTTTGCGCCGTTTTTCTTGGCTTTCAACAAACTATCTGTAATAGCGCTCGTCTTGCCTGATAAAGAAAATCCAATGACTAAGCAGGAGGAATCTAGAATGCTGGTGGTCTGATTAAATCCGTCTTGATTAGTCACGACTTCCCCTGCCACACCAAGTCGCATAAGGCGCAATTTCATCTCCCGAGCCACCAAGCTGGAACTTCCAATCCCGAAGTAATAGATCCGATCTACTTGATCAATTAAATCTGCTACATGCTCTAATTGGGGATCTTTGACGAAATTTTCAGTGACGTTACCGATATGGTGGTAGCGTTGCAAGACGCTGAGAGTGAGTTCGTCATGTTCTTGTACCTGTTTTTGATTTTTTGTTTCTTCGTTAAAGTGATAGACAAACTCTCGATAGCCGGTGAAACCACATTTTTGAGAGAAACGCGTTAAGGCAGCCTTTGAGACATGGAGTAACTCAGTTACACGAGAAGAGGACAGGGAGTGCTGTCGTGCTTCGGATGATAAAAAATATTGGGCAATGTCTCGTTCCATATCTGTTAACTCAGCTTCATGGTTGGCGATAATGGTGCGTAAATCTTGATCTTGTTTCACAGCAATCCTCCTTTCTCACAGGATCAAATAACAGGATTCTCCTATAATATATTACACATTATAACATGGAGACACCCTTTTATTCAAGTAAAAGCAAGTAAAAAAACATTGAAACTAGTATCAGTATTTAAATGGTGAAATAATAATTTTAAAAGTGCTTAAAAGATTAAATTTACTTTCAGGAATAGAAGACTAGAAATAGAAATCATAAAATTGTAGCTATAAGAAATAAATATGGAAGTAAGGTAACACTTTGGAAGAACTCTTTCTTATGGCTTGATAAGAAAGAACCTTTATAAATAACATAAAGTATTTGTATAATAAATAAAATAGATATACAATAAAAATATAGGAATTGCTAGGATTTTTTAGAAAGTACTTTCTAATTATAGTAAAAGTATTGAAAATACATTTTTAAAGTATTATGATTAATGGTGTAAGAGCTTACAAACTAAAAAAGAAGCAGGTGATTAAATCATGGAAGAGTTACGGCATAAGCTGATTGTTTCGTGTCAAGCTCTACCAGACGAACCATTGCATAGTGATTTTATTATGGCTCGTATGGCAGTGGCTGCCGAGGAGGGCGGAGCATCTGGAATTCGCGCCAATTCTGTTGTTGATATTGCAGCGATTCGAAAAGCGGTGAATTTACCGATCATTGGGATCATCAAACGAGATTACGAAGGTGCAGATGTTTATATCACGGCAACTATGAAAGAGGTAGATGAACTCATGACGGTTCGTCCGGATATTATTGCGATAGATGCCACAACTTCTACACGACCAAATGGCGAAAGCTTAGAAGATTTTTTCCAAAAAGTAAAGAAAAAATATCCGGATCAATTGTGGATGGCAGATTGTTCTACTATTGATGAAATGCTGACGGCTGATCAAATAGGTTTTGATTATATTGGAACAACGTTGGTAGGGTATACCAAGCAAAGTAAAGGCGATAAAATCGAATCAAATGACTTTGAAATTATTCGCAAAGCCCTTAGTAAACTATCTCATCCATTAATTGCAGAAGGGAACATCGATACCCCTGATAAAGTCCATAGGGTATTGGAGTTAGGTGCCTATAGTGTTGTCGTAGGTTCAGCTATTACACGTCCACAATTAATTACAAAAAAATTTGTAGAAGCAACAAAATAAAGAAAGAGGTTTCCAAATGACAAATACAAATTTGAAGAAATATGAAGGTGTTATTCCAGCGTTTTATGCGTGCTATGATGAAAATGGTGAAGTGAGCCCAGAAAGAGTACGTGCTTTGACTCAATACCATATTGATAAAGGAGTACAAGGGGTTTATGTCAACGGATCTTCTGGAGAATGTATTTATCTTAGTGTTGAAGATCGTAAGCTGATTTTAGAGAATGTAATGGCGGTCGCTAAAGGAAAACTAACCGTTATTGCCCACGTCGCATGTAACAATACCAAAGATAGCGTTGAACTTGCAAAGCATGCTGAAAGTCTTGGAGTAGATGCTATTGCAGCTATCCCACCTATTTATTTCCGCCTTCCTGCTTATTCCATTGCTCGGTATTGGAATGACATGAGTAAAGCTGCACCAAATACAGATTTTATCATTTATAACATTCCACAACTATCTGGTACTACCCTCACGCGTGACCTTTATGCTGAAATGCGCAAGAACCCACGGGTGATTGGGGTTAAAAATTCATCCATGCCAACACAAGATATTCAAATGTTTGTAGCTGATGGAGGAGATGACCACATTGTATTTAATGGACCAGATGAACAGTTCATTAGTGGCCGCGTTATTGGTGCAAAAGCTGGAATTGGTGGTACTTACGGGGTGATGCCTGATTTGTTCTTGAAATTGAATGAATTAATCAAAGAATCCGATTTTGAAACAGCTAAAGAATTGCAATATGCGATCAATGATGTCATTTATAAAATGGTCAGTGGTCGAGCAAATCTTTATGCAGTGATCAAAGAAATTCTCCGTCTAAATGAAAAATTAGATCTTGGTTCTGTAAGAGCCCCACTCGAACCATTGCATGAAGAAGATCTTACAATTGCAAAAGAAGCAGCAGAACTTATTCAACAAGCACGAAAAGAATTTTTATAATAAATAAAATCAATATGGAGATATGTTATGGGCACAACAGGATTTACAATAATTGACTTAATTATCTTGATTGTTTATTTACTTGTGGTATTGGTTGCAGGTATCTATTTCTCTAAAAAAGAGATGAAAGGAAAAGAGTTCTTTAAAGGAGATGGTTCGGTTCCTTGGTATGTTACTTCGGTATCCATTTTTGCCACAATGCTCAGTCCGATTTCCTTCTTGGGACTCGCTGGTAACTCTTATGCAGGTAGCTGGATTTTATGGTTTGCTCAATTAGGGATGGTTGTAGCTATTCCACTGACAATTCGTTTTATCTTACCTATCTTTGCACGGATAGACATCGATACGGCATATGATTACTTGGATAAACGTTTTAATTCTAAAGCACTTCGTATTATTTCAGCACTCTTGTTTATTATTTATCAATTGGGACGTATGTCTATCATTATGTACCTCCCATCAGCTGGTTTATCAGTATTGACAGGAATTGACATCAATATTTTGATCATTTTGATGGGTGCAATTGCAATTGTTTATTCTTATACTGGTGGTCTAAAATCCGTATTATGGACAGACTTTATTCAAGGTGTGGTTCTGATTAGTGGTGTCGTTGTAGCTTTATTTGTACTGATGGCTAATATTAAAGGTGGCTTTGGTGCAGTAGCAGAAACATTAGCAAACGGGAAATTCCTTGCTGCAAATGAAAAACTTTTCGATCCTAACTTGCTTTCAAACTCCATCTTCTTAATTGTGATGGGTTCAGGCTTTACAATCTTGTCTTCCTATGCTTCATCTCAAGATTTGGTTCAACGTTTTACTACAACACAAAATATTAAGAAACTTAATAAAATGTTGTTCACAAATGGTGTCTTGTCACTTGCAACTGCAACAGTCTTTTACTTGATCGGTACAGGCTTGTACGTATTCTATCAAGTACAAAATGCAGGTAGTGCAGCTAGCAATATCCCTCAAGACCAAATCTTTATGTACTTTATTGCATACCAGTTACCAGTAGGTGTCACAGGTTTGATCTTGGCAGCGATTTATGCAGCAGCTCAATCAACTATTTCAACAGGTTTGAACTCTGTTGCAACTTCATGGACATTGGATATTCAAGATGTCATTTCTAAAAATATGTCAGACGATCGTCGTACGAAAATTGCACAATTCGTATCTCTAGCAGTAGGTTTATTCTCAATTGTTGTTTCCGTTATCATGGCTCATTCAGATATTAAATCTGCATACGAATGGTTCAATAGTTTCATGGGACTTGTACTTGGTCTACTTGGTGGTGTATTCATTCTTGGTTTTGTTTCTAAAAAAGCAAATAAACAAGGTGCTTATGCAGCGCTGATTGTATCAACCATCGTTATGGTATTTATTAAATACTTCCTTCCTCCAACAGCTGTTAGCTACTGGGCATATTCATTGATTTCAATTTCTGTATCAGTAGTTTCAGGTTATATTGTATCTGTTCTTACTGAAAATAAAGTATCTGCACCTAAATATACAACGATTTATGATATTTCAGAAATTAAAGCGGATTCAAGTTGGGAAGTTCGTCACTAGTCACTAATAGAAAAGAGAAAATAATATGATTATTTCTGAACAATCTGATTTTAGACGATATGCTTCTGTCAATAAACATTTTTCAAAAGTCTGTGATTTTTTAGAAAATACAAATTTGACAGATTTAGTTGATGGAAAAATTGATATTGACGGGGAAAATGTTTTTGCAAATTGTATGACTTATCTAGCTGATGGAGTTCCAGGAGATATTTTTGAAAATCATAAGAAATATTTAGATATTCATATTGTTGTTGAAAATACAGAAAAAATGGCAGTAACTTCCCCAGTTCGTGCTCAGTCACGTGTACCTTTTAGCGAAGAGAAGGATATTGCTTTTTACGATAGTAAAGACTATCAAATTGTTGAATTGCTTCCAGGGAATATGTTGGTGACTTTTGAAGAAGATCTTCACCAACCAAAGATTCATTGCAATGATGAAACTGTTAAAAAACTTGTTATCAAAGTTTTAAACGAGGAAAAATAAAATGAAAAAAATATTAAACAATATGTAACCTTAGGTACTGTATTGGATTGATGTTTGAAAAATTTGATTCATGGTATCGTAATGAACTTCATATGAAAAATGTTGTACCATATATAACATTTAAGATTGAAGATTTGAAAAAGAATTAAAGCTGAAATTTAAAAATATATAGATAGAGGATAAAAATTATGGTAAATTACGGTATTGTTGGAGCTGGATATTTTGGAGCTGATTTGGCTCGCTCAATGAACAAAATTGAAGATGCAAAAGTGGTTGCGGTATTTGACCCAAATCATGGAGAAGAAGTTGCTCAAGAATTGGGATCAGATGTTTGTGCAAGTTTAGATGAACTTGTAGCACGTGAAGATATTGATTGTGTGATCGTAGCTTCACCTAGCTACCTTCACCGTGAACCTGTTGTGAAAGCTGCTCAACATGGCAAACACGTATTTTGTGAAAAGCCAATTGCATTGTCTTATGAAGATTGTAAAGCCATGGTTGACGCATGTAAAGAAAATAATGTTATCTTTATGGCTGGTCACATCATGAACTTCTTTAATGGTGTACACCATGCTAAAGAATTGATTACTCAAGGTAAAATCGGTAAAGTTCTTTATTGCCATGCCGCTCGTACAGGTTGGGAAGAACAACAACCAACTGTATCATGGAAGAAACTTCGTTCTCAATCTGGAGGACATTTGTACCACCATATTCATGAATTAGATTGCATTCAGTTCATCATGGGAGGGCTTCCTGAAAAAGCGACAATGGTAGGAGGCAATGTATATCATAAAGGTGAAAACTTTGGTGATGAAGATGATATGCTCATTGTAAACCTAGAATACTCTGATGATCGTTATGCTGTTTTGGAATATGGTAATGCTTTCCGTTGGGGTGAACACTACGTCTTGATTCAAGGAACTGAAGGAGCTATCAAACTTGACTTGTTCAATACTGGAGGTACTCTTCGTGTTAAAGGTGAAGGAGAATCACACTTCTTAGTACATGAAACTCAAGAGGAAGATGATGACCGTACAGCTATCTATACCGGTCGTGGTATGGATGGAGCAATTGCGTACGGTAAACCAGGAGTACGTTGCCCATTATGGTTACAAACATGTATTGATAAAGAAATGGAATATCTACATGACATCATTAAAGGTGGAGAAATTACAGAAGAATATGAAAAACTTCTCAATGGTGTAGCTGCTTTAGAATCAATCGCTACCGCTGATGCATGTACTTTATCAGTTAAAGAAGATCGAAAAGTAAGTCTTTCAGAAATCACAAATGCTTAACTATTGTAAAACAGAATAGTAAATTCTTGTCATTTTATAGGCTATTGATACGATAAGAAAATAAGGCCCTATTTCAATGAATAAGAGCAATCAGAAGATGTTGCTTGCTATTTTTAAGAAGCCCAGGTTGAATTCGAAAGGAGTTCCAGTATGGAATTAGTACAATATAAAGATGCAGTGATTGCACGGGACATTCAACACCCTGCACTCAAGAAAGTTGTAGATTATTTAAAAACACATGATGTCAGTCAAGATGAAAAGGGGACACATTCAGTCTCTGATGATTTCTTTTACAATGTGATTGAAATGGAAACAACGGATGAAGAACATCGTGTATGGGAAAGTCACCGAGACTACTATGACGTTCATGTTCTATTCGAAGGAAAAGAACGAATCTCATATAATTTTCTGTCCAATATGAACTTGGAAGATTATGTGAAAGAAGAGGATTGGCAACAAATGTCTGGCCATTCGATGTTTGATATTCATTTTACACCAGGTGCCATTTTATTATTAGATCCAAATGATGCGCATAAGACAGGTTTGAAAGTCGATCAGGCTCAAGATATTCGCAAGATAGTATTTAAAGTGCGGTTATAGCGCGCATTATTCATTCTTTTCATTCCGAGCGGGAGAATAGAACAATTTTTGAGAGAAGGATCTTGTTATCTAGTCACTGATTTCTCTCATTGAGTGGATCGAAAGGTCCTATAAGATGATGGATGTTCTCATGAATTGTTAATGGAGGTTGGAGACTATTCCCAGCCTCTTTCCCCGTTTTTAGAAGATGTTGTCAGAGTGGAGGAGAAATGGTTACATTAGAAAAAAGTATACAACCTGTCATTGAGTCAGTCTATGAAAGCTTAACAGATTTAGAAAAGAAAATAGCTGACTATTTTTTATCTGATCATGTCATGCAAGATGATTTATCTGCAAAATCAGTGGCTAAACGATTGTATGTTTCCCTCTCTTCTTTGACAAGATTTGCTAAGAAGTGTGGGTTCACAGGATATCGTCAATTTGTTTATGAGTTTGAGGAGTCAAATCAGGACATTCAAAATGTTAGTCGACATATTACAAAAAGTGTCTTATCTGATTATGGAGAGTTGTTAAATAAGACTTTTTCTTTGATTGATGAAGAACAGTTATTACGTGTTAGTCGGATGTTAGACAAGGCTAAGCGGGTCTATATATACGGAATTGGAAGTTCAGGTCTTGTAGCGCGTGAGATGGAATTTCGCTTTATGAGGCTGGGAATGATTTGTAAGGCTATTACCGATGACCACATGATACGAGTCAATGAGGTCATGCTGGATGATGAGTGTCTGGTTATTGGAATTTCGTTATCCGGTGAGACAAAAGAAATTCTAGATGCTGTGTATCAAGCAAAGCAAAAAGGTTCTAGGACTGTTCTAATAACATCGAAAATAAGTGCGTTTTTAAAAGGGCGGTGTGATGAACTGGTGTCTGTGGCAGTAAAGGAAAGTTTGCCCCAAGGTACGCTCATATCACCACAATTCCCAGTCTTAGTTGTAGTCGATATTTTTTATGCCTATTATGTTGACTTGGATAGAGAGAGAAGGAATCATATATTCACTGATACACTTTCGGCCCTCAATTTACATAAAACGGAGGATGAACAATGAATATTTTAGGGATCGACATTGGAGGTACATCTATTAAGTCGGATGTATATAATGAAGATGGCAATGCTTTGGGACATTTTTCAGAACAGAGAACCAATATATGCCATGAGAACCAAACAAATGGTATACTGGATCAAATTTGTGACCTCATTGCTGGCTATCAATCTATTATTGATTTAGATGGAGTTGCTATTTCGACAGCAGGTGTTGTCGACAGCCAATTAGGGAAAATCGTATATGCAGGTTACACCATTCCTTCTTACAGTGGGACTGATTTTTCCAGCGAGATTCAGAAACGATTTTCCATCCCCGTTACAGTAGAAAATGATGTCAATTGTGCCTTGTTAGGAGAAATATGGAAAGGTGCAGCCAGAAATAGCCATTCTACTGTTATGATTACGGTTGGTACCGGTATTGGTGGTGGTATTTTCACCAATGAACAAATCTTATCCGGGCATAATTTTACAGCAGGTGAAATCGGATATTTACCGATTGGGAATACAGATTGGCAATCCTTAGCGTCTGCGTCAGCACTCGTTCAGATGTATGAGGAAGCATCTGGCTTACACCATCAAACCGGTAAAACTTTTTTTGAGGCGGTGGATAAGAGTGAACCAGTTGCTTTGAAGGTCTTGAAAACATATGTTAATCATCTAGCGCAAGGGTTAGTAACCATTTCTTATGTCTTAAATCCAGAAAAGATAATTTTAGGAGGTGGCATTTTTGCGCGATCTGATGTTTTGTTGCCACTATTGAAAAATGTATTGCAACATGCTATTCAGGATCAACGATTTTTACCAAGAGAAATTGTAACGGCTACATTAGGAAATGAAGCGGGAAGATTGGGAGCAGTAGCCAAATTTTTAATGGATCAGGGGAAGAACTTGTCTTAAAAAACGGTCGTTTTAGGAGTGATCGATCCCTAAATCCCCGAACAAAACTATGTAAAATATGGTATAATTTAAGATAATTGTACTGTTGTTGGAAGAACAATAGTTGAATAAGGAGGTGTGACGATGTCGAATGCAACACTCGAGATGATGCAAGAGATCGAGCAAGCTGCTCAAGGCGTGATCGTAGGCTATGAAGCTCAAGTCGAGCAAATCCGAACGGATTCACGCGATCGCCTTGCAACAGTAGCACAGCATTACGATGAGGAAACCAAGCAATTGGTTACAGAGGCAGAAAAAAACGCCCAAGAAAAACTCGTCCGTTTAACGAAAGATCTGGAAGAAACGGTTGCGCGCAATGATGCCAAGGTACAAGAGGCGATGACCGACAAGCGAGCTGGGTTAGTTGAAGCCATTGTAGAAAAGGTGGTAGCAAGCTATGGCCGTTAGTCAGATGCAAAAACTGTCCCTCATCTTACCCAAAGATGACTTGGACAGTCTCCTACTAGCGCTACAGTCTGAGGCAAAAATCCAGATTTATGACCTCAGTGAGCATGAAGAATGGCAGGCTGCCTTTGAGGCAAATACCTTGTCTCAACCCTTAACAGAGGACAATCGTCAAGCCTTGGTAGAGCTGCAAAAACGTCAAGAACAAGTCGAAAAAATGATTCAGACTCTGGAGCCTTATATGCCTGAGAAAAAGGCCCTGCAAGCTCTGAAGGAAGAACCCTTAAGCTTGTCTTTTGATGACTTGCAGGCCCACGGGATGATTCGAGATGAGGATCTTCTATTGACCAAGTTGAAACGCCAATTGCGCGTGTTAGACAAGGCTCGTCAGAAGATTGCGGATGCAAAGGCAGAGATAGAGCGCTTAGAAAAATGGCGACCGTTAGAGGTGACGCCAGCCGCCCTCGCTACTTTTCACTATGTGCATGGCTTGATCGGGACGATTCCAAATAGCGATACAGACGCTGTTCGTTCTTCCTTAAAAGCTCATCCAGAGCTGGAGTTAGAAGAAGTCTTTACGTCTGAAACCGAACACGGTTATGTCATCTTGTATCGATCGGGAGATCGTGTAGCTGTTCAGGAGCTTCTAGAAGATCATGGGTTCAAAGAATTGGACTATGAAGAAGAGCAGGTCCCGGCCGTCTACTTGGATCGCCTAGAAGGGGAAATCAAAGAGCAAGAAGCTGTAGTTGCAGCAACCCTAGCCGAGTTGCAAAACTCCCAGAAGGAGTTGGACCAGCTCAAGTACCAGATGGATTACTTGCTGAGTTTGGGAGCTCGTGAGGAAGCTAAGTCGCTTCTTGCTAGTACGCAAAGCTTGGTAGCCCTAGAGGGTTGGATTGAAACCTCCCAAGTGGCCTCATTGCGAGACTTCTTGCAAGAAGGTTTTGGTTCTCGAGTCTTACTAGAGACACGCGATGTGACGGAAAAAGATTGGGATGACGTTCCGATCCAGTTGCGAAATAATGCCTTGGTAGAACCTTTTGAATTAGTCACAGAGATGTACGCCCTGCCTAAGTATTACGAGAAAGATCCGACACCGATCGTTTCTCTCTTCTACTTTGTTTTCTTTGGCATGATGGTCGCAGATATCGGTTATGGACTGTTGCTAACGGTAGCGACAGGCTTTGCCCTTAAAGCCTTTAAGCTCAAGCCTGGGACAGCCAAGAACCTTCGTTTCTTCAGCCTCCTTGGAATTTCAGTTGCCCTTTGGGGTGTGGTCTATGGCTCTTTCTTTGGATTTGAGATGCCTTTTGCCCTGATCAGTACGACCAGCAACGCCATGACCATCCTGATCCTCTCAGTGGTCTTTGGTTTTATCACCGTCTTAGTGGGCCTCTTCCTAGGAGGAATGAAAAATGTTCGCCTCAAAGACTACACGGAAGCCTATAATGCTGGCTTTGCTTGGGTCTTGATCCTACTTGGTTTAATGCTTCTAGCAGTAGGCAATATCTTGCCAGGGATGAGCCTTCTAGTTCCGATTGGTAAGTGGCTGGCTATTTTGAACGCCATTGGGATCTTGATTGTTTCCATTGTCAGTGCCAAGAAGCTATCCGGTTTAGCGTCTGGTCTCTTTAACCTCTACAATGTCAGTGGCTATGTCGGAGACTTGGTCAGCTTCACCCGTTTGATGGCCTTGGGCTTGTCTGGAGCGAGTATCGGTTCGGCCTTCAACCTCATTGTCAATCTCTTTCCACCGCTTGGACGGTTTACGGTAGGGCTTCTGCTCTTTATCGTCCTACATGCCATTAATATGTTCCTGTCCTTCTTGTCAGGATATGTGCATGGAGCCCGTTTGATCTTTGTGGAGTTCTTCGGTAAGTTCTACGAAGGAGGAGGCAAGCCATTTCGTCCTCTCAAACCTTCTGAACGCTATATTAAAACAAAAAAATAAGTATTATCTTTAATAAATAGGAGTATATTCATGGAATCTTTAGCATCATATTTTTCAGCCCATGGGGGCGCCTTCTTTGCAGCATTTGGTGTGGCGATCGCCGTTGCACTTAGTGGAATGGGATCTGCCCTTGGGGTTGGTAAAACGGGTCAAGCAGCAGCAGCGCTCTTGAAAGAACAACCTGAAAAATTTGCCCAAGCCTTGATTTTGCAATTGTTGCCAGGTACACAAGGTTTGTACGGTTTCGTTATCGGGATCCTGATCTGGTTGCAAATTAAGCCAGATATGCCACTTGAAACAGGGGTTGCTTACTTCTTTACAGCTCTTCCAGTTGCGATCGTTGGTTATTTCTCAGCCAAACACCAAGGAAATGTTGCGACAGCAGGGATGCAAATCTTGGCCAAACGCCCTGAAGACATGATGAAAGGGGTTATCCTAGCGGCCATGGTTGAAACCTACGCCATCTTGGCCTTCGTTGTGTCCTTCCTATTGACCCTACGCGTCGGCTAAGAGCTAGCTTTGATGGATTCGCCTCGCGAGGCGAAAAACACAAGACGCATGCAATAGGAGAAAAACGATATGGATGAACAAACCCAATTAAAGGATTCGATCTTGGCCCAAGCCCATGAAAAAGGGCGTAAACTCTTAGAAGAGGCCAAGGAAACCATCCTAAAAGAAGAGACTGCACAAGAAGAGCGTTTGATCCAAGACAAACTTAATCAACGCTCCGAGCAGCTCAAGCGGATTCAACGTCAATTGCAACGTGAAACCCAACAAATCGAAAATAAAAAACGCCAATCCACCCTTGTCACCAAGCAACGAGTCTTAAAGGATCTCTTTGCAGATGCTTATGAAGCGATGGTGGCTTGGCCCCTTGAAAAGGAAATGCAGTTTGTAGATGCGGTCTTAGAGCGCTATCAGGGACAAGTTGTGACCCTGACCTTTGGGGCGGTGAGCGCTGCTAAATTTGATTCAGCAGCTCTTGAGAGATTGAAGCAGACGCATCAGAATGTGACAGTTGCAGATGCAACGATCCCAGCTCAAGCAGGCTTTGTCCTGTCGGTTGGGAAGATTGATGACAACTATCTCTACTTTGATTTGGTGGATTCCATTTGGGAGCAAGAAAGCTACCAGATGGCAGCCAGCATTTTCACAGATGAAGAGAACTAGGAGGTTGCAATGAGCGAACGGACCTATTCTCAAGTCAATACAGGAATCAGCGTACGTGAGGCTAGTTTTGTCAGTCCCAGTCAGTTTGAGCAGTTGCTTGCAAGTCCCTCAAGCGAGAGCCGAGAAGGCTTGCTACAAGGAACACCTTATGCTTTAGACAGCCACGAGATCAAGGATTTATCAGTCCTTGAAGCCCGTCTGATGGCAGCCTTGTTGGCAGAATACCAATGGGCTTTTGAGGTAAGCCCTCAGTCAGACCTGGTTAGCCTGTTTACCTTGAAATACACCTATCATAATCTCAAGGTTTATCTAAAACACAAGGCGACAGAGCGCAAGTTGGGGCACTTATTGATCCCTATCGGTCCTTATTCTCTCGATGTGCTCGAGCATTTGGTGGCGACTTTTTCTGCGGAGCATTGCCCAGCCTTTATGGCGGAAGAAGTGGCTGCAACCTGGCAAGAATTCCAAGACTATCAGGACTTGCGGGTTCTCGAAATCGGGATGGATTTAGCTTATTTTAAACATCTGAGATACTTAGGGGACAGCCTAGATCATCCGATTCTGAAGCAGTTGGTGAACGTGACCATTGACTTTTACAATGCGATTACAGTTAAGCGGGCCTTGGATCAGCAAAAACCGCATAGCTTTATGCACCAATTACTTTCAGATGAAGGGAGCCTCAGTGCCCATCAGGTGATCGACCTGCTAGAATCCGGTCAGTGGTTGACCTGGTTTTATCAAGTCAATCCGCTGGACTACGATCTCGCCTTAGAGACTTATGAAGAAAAGATGCGCACCGGTCAACTAAAGACCGTAGAGTTGGAGTATTTAGAGAGTTTGGTGAAATTCAGTCTTCTAGACGCTGGCCGTTTTGAAGTCGATGGACCACTCCCTCTTGTTCGTTATCTTTACGGAAAAGAGTTAGAGGTGACCAACCTTCGTTTGGTCCTCTCTGGTTTGGACAATGGTTTTCCGCTAGCAGACATCAAAGAAAGGATGAGACCGATTTATGGACAAACAGACCTATAAGATCGCCGTTGTGGGCAATCGAGACGCCATCCTTCCTTTTCGCCTGATTGGTTTTCAAACCTATCCGGTCACAGAGCCGCAAGAAGCGATCAATACCTTGCGAAAACTCAGTCGGGAAAACTTCGGGATTATCTACCTGACAGAGGATATTGCTCAGGCCATTCCAGATACAGTGGCTTTTTACGACCAGCAGCTGACACCGGCTCTGATCCTTATCCCGACCCATAGAGGAACTACGGGACTGGGCCAACAGCGGATTCGTGATAATGTCGAAAAAGCAGTAGGACAGGATATTTTATGAGAACAAATGAATTTGGCCAAGCGATTGGCGATGCACTGCCGGATTTTACACCCGGGCGTCTGCCAGCTATTGAGCGGATCGAAGGTCGCTATACCGTGATCGAGCGCCTCTCAAAAGAAAAACATGGAGCAGATCTTTATCAGGTCTACGGGCCGGACTCTCCAGCAGCTATGTGGACCTTTCTGTTCAAAGGCCCTGCCCGCAATGAAGAGGAGTGGGACCACTTATTAGATGATCTCATGACAGCCCAAGGTCGCTTTTACTATGCGATTGTAGACAAAGATTCAGGCAAGGCTTTGGGGACTTTCTCTCTCATGCGGATCGATCAAGCCAATCGGGTGATCGAAGTCGGAGCAGTGACCTACTCACCAGCGCTCCAAAAGACACGCATGGCTACAGAAGCCCAGTATCTCTTAGCGCGCTACGTGTTTGAAGATTTAGGATACCGCCGCTATGAGTGGAAATGCGATGCCTTAAACCAAGCATCTCGCAAAGCAGCTGAGCGCTTAGGGTTCACCTATGAAGGCTGTTTCCGTCAGGCTGTTGTTTATAAAGGTCGTACCCGTGATACAGACTGGTTGTCTATCATTGACCAAGAATGGCCAGAAATCAAACAGCGACTAGAAGCTTGGTTGGATCCAAGCAATTTCGATGCCAATGGCCAACAAAAGCAATCTCTAAGAGAGATAGCACAAAAGTAAAACAAAGAAACAAAGGATTCCCAGGAGGAATACATGACTCAAGGAAAAATTATCAAAGTTTCCGGTCCCTTGGTGGTTGCATCAGGGATGCAGGAGGCCAATATCCAAGACATTTGCCGGGTCGGCGATCTTGGTTTGATTGGCGAAATTATTGAGATGCGGCGGGATGAAGCCTCTATCCAAGTATATGAAGAAACGTCTGGAGTCGGTCCAGGAGAACCAGTGGTCACAACCGGAGCTCCCCTTTCTGTTGAATTGGGACCAGGTTTGATCTCTCAGATGTTTGACGGGATCCAACGCCCCTTGGAACGCTTCCAAGAAGTGACTGCCAGTGACTTTTTGGTTCGTGGGGTGCAAGTTCCAAATCTAGATCGGGACACCAAATGGGCCTTCGAACCAAGTGTGACTGAAGGGACAGAAGTGGTCGCTGGAGACATCGTCGGTACCGTTCAAGAGACCAATATGGTGGAACACCGCATCATGGTACCCTTTGGTGTCAGTGGACGTGTGACCAAGATCGCAGCAGGTTCTTACACAGTAGAAGAGCCGGTTTATGAGATCGAGCAGGCAGATGGCAGTCTCTTTACTGGTACTTTGATGCAAAAATGGCCCGTTCGTCGAGGACGTCCCTTTGCACAAAAACTGATTCCAGTAGAGCCTTTGGTTACCGGTCAACGGGTCATCGATACTTTCTTCCCTGTGACTAAAGGTGGAGCTGCAGCTGTTCCGGGTCCTTTCGGAGCTGGAAAAACAGTTGTGCAACACCAGGTGGCCAAGTTTGCCAATGTAGACATCGTAATTTACGTTGGTTGTGGGGAACGTGGAAATGAAATGACGGACGTTCTGAATGAATTTCCAGAATTGATCGATCCAACGACTGGTCAATCCATCATGCAACGGACTGTTCTGATCGCGAACACTTCGAACATGCCAGTAGCGGCGCGTGAAGCTTCCATCTACACAGGGATTACTATTGCCGAATACTTCCGTGATATGGGCTATTCCGTTGCCATCATGGCTGATTCGACTTCGCGTTGGGCAGAAGCTCTCCGTGAAATGTCTGGTCGTCTAGAAGAAATGCCAGGGGATGAAGGCTACCCAGCCTATCTTGGTAGCCGGATCGCCGAATACTACGAGCGTGCAGGTCGGGTCAAGACACTTGGAACCACTGCGCGCGAAGGTTCAATTACCGCTATCGGTGCCGTTTCCCCTCCAGGTGGAGACATTTCAGAGCCGGTAACGCAAAATACCTTGCGAATTGTTAAGGTCTTCTGGGGCTTAGATGCTCAATTGGCCCAACGCCGCCACTTCCCAGCCATCAACTGGTTGAGTTCTTATTCGCTTTACCAAGATGAAGTTGGTCGCTATATCGATTTACATGAACAAATCAGCTGGTCTGAAAAAGTGACCCGCGCTATGAATTTGCTTCAAAAGGAAAGTGAATTGCAAGAAATCGTGCGCTTGGTTGGTCTAGATTCCTTGTCTGAAAAAGACCGCTTGACCATGAATGCGGCCAAGATGATCCGTGAAGACTACCTGCAACAAAATGCCTTTGATGAGGTCGATACCTATACCTCTTTCAGCAAGCAGGTGGCCTTGTTGACCAACATTTTGACCTTTGATCAAGAAAGTCAAAAAGCACTAGAATTGGGAGCTTACTTCACAGAAATCATGGAAGGAACCGTAGCTCTTCGAGACCGTATTGCCCGGAGCAAGTTCATCCATGAGGATCAGTTGGCAACCATTCAAGCCCTGAAAGAAGAAATCGTAGAAACCCTACACCAAATCGTCGCAAAAGGAGGAGTAGACAATGAGCGTGATTAAAGAATACCGTACTGTCAGCGAAGTTGTTGGCCCCTTGATGATTGTCGATCAGGTCGAAGGGGTTCACTACAATGAACTAGTAGAAATCAAGCTTCATGATGGAACGACCCGTCAGGGACAAGTCCTCGAAGTCCAAGAAGATAAGGCCATGGTCCAGCTCTTTGAAGGATCTAGCGGGATCAATTTGGAAAAAGCCAAAGTCCGCTTTACCGGACGTCCCCTAGAACTTCCTGTGTCTGAAGACATGGTCGGACGCATCTTTAACGGGATGGGCAAACCCATCGATGGTGGTCCGGAGATTATCCCAGAGAAGTACTTGGACATTGATGGACAAGCCATCAACCCTGTTTCGCGGGACTATCCGGATGAATTTATCCAGACAGGGATCTCAGCCATTGACCATTTGAATACCTTGGTTCGGGGCCAAAAACTCCCAGTATTCTCAGGTTCTGGTCTTCCTCACAAGGAGTTGGCGGCTCAGATTGCTCGTCAAGCGACGGTTCTTAATTCTGAAGAAAACTTCGCCGTGGTCTTTGCGGCTATGGGAATCACCTTTGAAGAAGCCGAGTTCTTTATGAACGACCTTCGGGAGACAGGTGCGATTGACCGCTCGGTCCTCTTTATCAACTTAGCTAATGACCCCGCTATCGAGCGGATTGCCACTCCTCGGATCGCCTTGACAGCTGCCGAATATTTGGCCTATGAAAAAGACATGCACGTCTTGGTTATTATGACCGATATGACCAACTACTGTGAAGCCCTTCGGGAAGTATCCGCTGCCCGCCGGGAAGTTCCAGGTCGTCGGGGTTATCCAGGTTATCTCTATACCAACCTCTCAACCCTCTACGAACGTGCAGGACGCTTGGTTGGAAAGAAAGGATCTGTGACCCAAATTCCGATCCTCTCTATGCCAGAAGATGACATCACCCACCCCATCCCTGACTTGACAGGCTACATCACCGAAGGTCAGATTATTCTGTCCCGCGATCTCTACAATAGTGGTTACCGCCCACCGATCAATGTTCTTCCATCCCTTTCTCGTTTGAAGGACAAGGGTTCTGGTGAAGGCAAGACTCGGGAAGACCATGCGGCGACCATGAACCAGCTCTTTGCGGCCTACGCCCAAGGAAAACAAGCCAAAGAACTGGCTGTAGTGCTTGGGGAATCTGCCTTGTCAGATACCGACAAGCTCTATGTTAAATTTACAGACCGCTTTGAGCAAGAATACATCAACCAAGGTTTCACTACCAATCGGACGATTGAGGAAAGTTTGGATCTCGGTTGGGAACTCTTATCCATCCTTCCACGAACAGAGCTTAAACGGATCAAGGATGAGATGATTGACAAGTATCTGCCAAACAAAGAGGATTAGCCTATGGCACGATTAAATGTAAAACCAACTCGGATGGAGCTCAATATTCTCAAAGAGCGCCTCAAGACAGCAACCCGGGGGCACAAGTTGCTCAAGGATAAGCGGGATGAACTCATGCGTCGCTTTATTGAAGCTGTGCGAGAGAATAATCGTCTGCGCCAAAAGGTGGAGGCAGCGCTGGTGGGCAATATGCAAGATTTCGTGATGGCCAAGTCCTTGGAGAGTGACCTCATGGTAGAAGAAATCTTTGCCGTTCCCACTCAAGAAGTGATGCTACACATCGAGGAAGAAAATGTCATGAGTGTGCGCGTGCCCAAGCTCCATGCCCGTATCGATAATCCATACGGAGATGATGAAGGGGACGTGGTTTATAGCTACCTCGCCTCCAACAGTCAAATGGATAGCACGATCCAAGAAATGGGGGATCTACTCCCTGATTTGCTCAAGTTAGCGGAAATCGAAAAAAGCTGCCAACTCATGGCAGATGAAATCGAGAAAACCCGCCGTCGAGTGAACGGACTCGAGTATGCGACCATCCCAGACCTCAAAGAGACTATCTATTATATCGAAATGAAACTCGAAGAAGCCGAACGCGCCAACCTCGTCAGAATCATGAAGGTAAAATAAGATACATCAAGATACAAAGCCCGTAAAAAGCAAAGTGAAAATAGGGAGCAGGACAGAAGCACTGTTGTATAGAATGCTTCGTTGTCCTGCCCCCACAAGGCTGATTAGGATTTTTCCGAGCTCTCAAAGCGAGAGAAAAATCCAATCAGCTACTGTGTCTTTGAAGTTAGTACTATTACAGTTTGCGTTTATCACACAGCATTTAGGGCGTGTTCAGTTATAAGATACAAAGCCGTAAAAAGCTATGTTCAATTACTTAAAAAATACAAGAACCTCATCGAGGAACCGCTCCTTGATGAGGCTTTTTTTGCGCCCTCGAACTCTTCTTCCAGGACCCTAATTTTATGTTACTAGTTTGTAACAATGTGACAAGAAAGACGAAATGTTACAAGAAAAATACAGTTTTGTTAAATAGCCAAAAAGGCCTTTTATTATTTTTAAATTGTGATAAGATAGTATGGTAGTTAATTTGTCCAAGAAAATCTTGAGCAAAAAAACAAAGAAAAAAGAGGATAAAAGATGAAATTAAAAGTTAATACGAAAGCCTTGATCGCTTCAACAGTAGCTCTTGCAGTGATTCCATTTACAAAAGCCACTGCAGAAACACTTGAAGATTGGGTAGCTCGCTCAGTAGATGAAATCAAACATGATATCCAACAAAGCGGTGAAAACCAACAAACTTATACCATCAAATATGGTGATACATTGAGTTCGATCGCAGAAGCGCTTGGAATCGATGTTCATGTGTTGGCAAACTTAAACAACATCAGCAACATGGATTTGATCTACCCAGGTACTGTATTGAAAACAACAGTAAATGATCAAAAAGAAGTAACTTCAGTTGAAATCCAAACTCCTCAAGCAGGTGCGACAGATGCAACCGTTGCAAGTGCTGACTTGACAACAAACCAAGTGACAGTTGATGACCAAACAGTCGCTGTCAACGATTTGTCTAAACCAGTAAACGAAGATAACAAAGCGGTTCCAGTTGCTCCAGCAGCGGAAACTCAAGAAGCACCAGCGGAAGCTCCAGTAGTTGAAGTACCAGCAGCAGAAACACCAGCACAACCAGCTGTCCCAGAAACACCAAACTACGGTGCTCCAGCTGTAAATGTTGAAGTTCAAAATCAAGAAGCAGCCCCAGCTGCTGCCCCTCAATCTGCTCCAGCCGCAGAAGCAGCTCCTGCTGAAACACCAGCACCAGCAGAGGAAGCTCCGGCAGCACAACCTGCAGCAGTAGAAACTACAGCTGCCCCTGAAGTGCAACCAGTAGCATCAACTCCAGCAAGTGGAAATACGATTCCAACTGATCCACACCTTCAACCACAAGCAGAAGCTTTCCGTCAAGAAATCGCAGCGAAATTCGGTATCACAAACATCGGTGGTTACCGTGAAGGGGATCCAGAAGACCATGGTAAAGGGCTTGCAGTAGACGTGATGGTTCCAACAAATTCAGAGCTTGGAGATCAAGTTGCACAGTATGCAATTGATAACATGGACCGTGCAGGTATCTCATATATTATTTGGAAACAACAATTCTACATGCCAGTAAATAACATTTACGGACCAGCTAATACATGGAACCAAATGCCAGACCGTGGTGGAGATACAGCAAACCACAACGACCACGTACATATCTCATTTAACGGATAATAAAACATTGAACTAGGCCTAGAGCCTAGTTCTTTTTTTGTGCACACAAAAAAAGCCGGAAGACGAATCTTCCAGCCGGTCAATGGTTAAAAAATATGATCGACTTTTTCCACCTGATAAAGGGCAATCGCCATGATAATGGTTAAGACCAGTAGCATGAGGATAGCTGGTGTCCAAGAGTGGAAGAGAGATTTGCTGTAGCCGAAGAGGATGGGACCAAAAGCAGCAAAGACGTAGCCTCCTGTTTGGGCAAGACCAGAAAGTTGAGCTGTCTTTTCAGGTGTACTGGATTTCATGGAGAAAGCGACCATGAGGTAAGGAAAGAGCGAACTAACGGAACTTCCTATCAGGGCATTGATGACGAGCCAGTAGAAGAAGTTGCTGGTTGGGATTAAGAGCATGGCTACCCCTAAAATTCCTGCTCCGACAACAATGGTAAGCATCAAGCGTCGATTGCGATCGGATAATCGTGTCGTTAAACTTGGGATCGTCAAGGAGAATGGGAGACTGATCAAGGTGAACACGGAGGCAAGTAGTCCAGATTCAACCTTTGAAAGGCCAGCTTGAACAGCCATGGTCGGAAGCCAAGTCATACTTGTATAGAAAAGTAGTGACTGCAAGCCTCCAAAAATCATGATAGCCCAGACATATTTATTGGTATACCATTTGTTACTAGCTTCAGTAGTAGCAGCCTTTTTGAGCCGGTGGTTGTAGCGAAGGTTAGGAATCCAGATGACCAAAGCAAGAGCGCACAAGGCAGTCAAAAGAGTCACTAGACCTTGCCAAGAAGTGGCTTTGGTAATAGGAACCGCTACAGAAGAGGCGATCGCTGTGGACATCCCCATAGAAGTGATATACAAGGTGGTCAGAATGCCTAGTTGGCGGGGTCTGTTCGCCTGAATCAGGCTTGGAAGCAGCACATTGAGGAAGGCGATGCCAGCTCCAATCAAGATGGTTCCCAGATAGAGGAAGGGGAGGTTGATAATCCGAATGGCAGATCCGATCGTAATCGCGATCAAAACTAGGAAAAAGAGGCGCTCAATCCCCAACTTTTTAGCAAATTGAATCGCAAAAGGTGAGAAAATGGCAAACGTGAGAAGTGGTAAGCTAGTCAATAGTCCCAGAGAGCTCACATCTACCCCCAAACCAGCAGCGATGTCAGACAAGACCGTCGGAAGCGTAGTAAATGGTGTTCGTAAAACAATCCCAAGCATAATGATGCCCGGGATGAATAGCGTAGAATGTGTTTTTTTCATAAATCCTCCTCAGACAAAAATTCTCTTCATTATAACATAGATCGAGCATAAATTGGAGTATTAGTACAAATGAAGGAGAAGGGACGTAGTTCTCACTATCGTTCGAACTGCGTCAATGTACCTAAGCTCACTAACGTTTGCTAAAGGAATAAGGATCGTAGTTCTCACTGTCGTTCGAACTGCGTCAACGTACCTAAGTTCGTCTACGCCCCTATTGGACTTGACTCACTAAGGTACGTAGAAAAAGCCACCGGTTTTGGTGGCTCTTATAGGGAGATTATTATGAAAAAGTTTAGGATTTTCTATCAAACAAAGTTAGGAGGTCTTTATTTGATGGTTTTATTATAAGGCGGTTTGCTTAAAGAAAACTTAAGAAAAGGCGCTGATCGAAAGAATCGGTCTAAAGTCTGAGATATCTTTATTCGCTGAAGAAATCAATGCCGGTTTTGTTGAGTTCATTGACTCGCAACATGAATTTTGTTTTGATTTGAACAAGCGGGCTTCCAAAATTTTCGAGGGCAATCAAACCTTCCAAGGCTTTTAGGACCTGCTTGGCACGGTAAACCCCTTCCTTGTCATTTAAGCCAAGGAGGGCATAGACCTGCATAAATTCTAACTGCATGGAAATACTGGTGTTTAAAATCGGTTTGCGCTTGCGAAGCTGGTTAATCGATTGAAGAAAATTCAGAGCTTCTAAGTAGAGTTCTTTTTTAATAAGATAGTTAGCTAGATTTAACAGTAAAGAGGCCAATGCATTGGCAGAGTAGGCAGAATAACTGCTTTCAAAAAGTTCCAAGGATTCCTTTCGAATCTTAGCGACGACTTCATAGGGCAAGACAGATAAAAGGGCAATGGTGAAGTCTTGCTCAATTTCATTTTGATAGGCAAAAGGCACTTCTTGAGCGATTCGTTGAATCGAGACAGGTGCGTCTTCCAGGTGGATTTCTTTTCCCATCGCGTTATTGACATTGATTTCAAGTGAGCGCAAATAGAGTTGCCAGAGCTCTTTGTTCTCCTCTGCAACAGGTGATTTTTCGTGCTTTAAGCGCTCAATAATGGACAGAAAATCCATGTTTTCTTGATTGATGTGTTTCATCAAAATGGGGCTGAAATTTTGAATGGTTAAGCCAGGATAATGGGACAAAAAGGTGTCCCAATCCACCCCCATAGACAGCAAGAGGCGAGAGAAGGTCTCAATGGTTACTCCTTTTTGAGAACGCTCAAATTGGCTGAGGAACTGAGGAGAGACAATGTCTGCAGCGACTTCTTTTAGAGAAAGACCGCGTGCTTCACGAATCTTACGAAATGTTGGACCAAATGGCGAAGATGAGGACATAGGGGAACTTCCTTTCAATTATCATACCATTAGTATACCTCAAAAAAGGCTGGAATTAAACTCAGAGTTTAATTTTTGACAAAAAAACTAGAAATTCTTCGATTTTTAAGAAAAATGAAACTATAGTTTACATGGCCCTTTTTTAGGGAGGGATTTTTGATAAAATAAGGTCAATTCTAGAAGATACGCTTATAACAAAAGGAGATTTACAATGACGACACAAGAAATTTTACAACTATTAGATGAAA
Source organism: Streptococcus sp. HMSC076C09 (assembly GCF_001837905.1). NCBI lineage: Bacteria > Bacillati > Bacillota > Bacilli > Lactobacillales > Streptococcaceae > Streptococcus > Streptococcus sp. HMSC076C09. Next base: position 2,661 of record NZ_KV834627.1, on the reverse strand, counting down.
AGCGCGTGCTAACAGCCCCTGCAGCAGTTGCTTGGGATGAAGTTCAACGGCAGCAAAACCGATTAAATAAAGCAGCGAAGAGACTCAATGGGCCAATCACGGTCACACTGGCCCTCAATCTTCTTTTTGCCTTTACGATTTTTCTCTTAGAACAAAGTCACCTGATGCACGGTTTTCTACTGATGCTCGGATTGATGGGTGGGTTGATTGCGATCAAATACTTTGTATTTGTAGCCCCAGCCAAGCAAGCTCTTGCCAATGCCCAGGCTCTTTATAACCAGGAAATCAGCCAACCAGCCTACCAACAAGGGATGCAAGGTTTCCCACAAAAATTTTACAATTACCACGACCTCTTCCGACTATATAACTTAATCGCAGAAGGCCGTGCCTCTACCTTGCCAGAAGCCTATAATCTGCTTGAAATGCAACAATTCCAAGAAACGCAAGTCAATCTGCAAGAGGAAGCCAATGCCCTACAAGCCGATATCGCACGTAGCTCAAGGGTCAGCGCCGTTGCTAATGTAGTCACTGCTTATAATACCTATCGTATCCACAAAGATATGTAATGTCAAAAAGATAAAAGATGAAAAAACCTCCCGAGAGCCTAGATCAAAAATCAGAGCTCTCGTGGAGGTTATTTTGTTGTCCTGTAAAAAGTAGTTCCGAACGGCATCTATGTACCTAAGTTCGTCTAAGCCCCTATTGGACTTGACTCACTAAAATAGTAAGGAACGTAGTTTTCGCTTCGCTCAAACTGCATCAATATCTCTAAATTCAGTTGAACTCTCTGAGTTCACCTCATTAAGCATTATAAGGACCGTAGTTCTCACTAGAGTTCGAACTGCATCAACGTACCTAAGCTCACTAACGTTTGCTAAGGGAATAAGGAACGTAGTTTTCGCTTCGCTCAAACTGCATCAATATCTCTAAATTCGGTTGAACTCTCTGAGTTCACCTCATTAAGTATTATAAGGATCGTAGTTCTCACTGTCGTTCGAACTG
>NZ_KV834627.1:0-1559 GCF_001837905.1 Streptococcus sp. HMSC076C09 | reverse complement strand
TAGGATTTTCTATCAAACAAAGTTAGGAGGTCTTCATTTGATGGTTTTATTATAAGGCTGATTTCTTAAAGAAAACTTAAGAAAAGACGCTGTTTATAAGAATCGGTCTTAGGTCTGATATTTTTTTACAACAGAAACTATTTAGATTTTTTTCTAAATAGAGTTGACAAACCCATCCGAAAGTACTAGAATCTATTTAGAAATATTTCTAAATAGATTAGAGGAGATAGAGAATGAATTTTGCGCAAACATTTAAAGCTTTATCGAATCCGATAAGAAGAAGTATCTTAGAACTGCTAAAGGCGGGGAAATTATCTGCGGGAGATATCGCTGGCCACTTTGATGTAGCAGGAGCGACCATTTCTCATCATTTAAGCCTCCTCAAGCAGGCAGATTTAATTCGAGAGGAAAAAGAGAAGAATTTTATCTACTATGAACTCAATACTTCTGTCTTGGAGGATTTAATGGTCTGGCTCGTTGATTTGAAAGGAGACTCTACTGATGAAAACGAATAAAAAACTATTGCTATTAACTTCTATGGTGATCCTTTTCCCCATGCTTTGGGGGCTGATGATTTGGTCGCAATTGCCTAACCAAATCCCGATTCACTTCAATTTTGCTGGCCAGGCCAATAACTTCCAATCGAAACCCCTGGTTGTGTTTGGTCTTCCTATTTTCGATCTCATGGTGCATCTGTTTATGATCTTTATGATCGGTCGCGATTCTAAGAATAGCGCTATGAATGAGAAAATGATCAGAGCGATTTACTGGTTGACCCCAATCGTTTCCTTAAGTACCTCCTATCTCATCTATAGCAAGGCGCTAGGATCTACTACCAATCCATCAGTTTTTGTTTCGGTTCTGCTAGGGCTCATCTTTGTAATCATGGGCAATTACATGCCTAAGCTAAAAGTGAATCACACGGTTGGAATCCGTCTGCCTTGGACCTTGCAGAGTGAAGATAACTGGCACAAAACTCATCGCTTGGCAGGGAAATTGTGGGTCCTCGGAGGGTTGATCCTTCTACTTGAAGCAGGACTTCAATTCGCACTTTCTTATGTTTTGGTGCTGGTCATCCTCGCCATTGTGTTTATCCCTATGGTGTACTCATATCAATTAAGTCGGAAAAATCGTTAGTATGAAAAAAGGTAAAAACCAGTGGAAATCCGTGTTAGGATAACTTCTACTGGTTTTTATAGTGCTTGATTTCATCGCTTTCTTAGCCAAAACAAATTGAAAAAAGAGCGTACCAAATTCCTTCATCTGAAAGCGTATCAGATGAAGTTTCGCTATGAAGGACGTAGTCCAGATAACAGCATGATGGAATCCTTTTTTGGCATTTTGAAATCAGAAATGTTTTATGGTTATGAGAATACATTTAAGTCGCTTAATCAATTGGAACAAGCTATTGTAGACTATATTGATTATTACAGCAACAAATGAATTAAGGAAAAACTAAAAGGATTTAGTCCTGTAAAATACAGAACTAAATCCTTTGGATAGCCTATTTGCCTAACTTTTTTTTGGGTCAGTACAATCTGGTTGCTAGGGCTTTATTA
>NZ_KV834626.1:0-623 GCF_001837905.1 Streptococcus sp. HMSC076C09 | reverse complement strand
GTCAGGTACTCTATCCAGTTGAGCTAAGGGTGCTTCTTTCAACCTTTGTCTATGCCGAGGACCGGAATCGAACCGGTACGATCGTTACCAATCGCAGGATTTTAAGTCCTGTGCGTCTGCCAGTTCCGCCACCCCGGCCTCCTCAAGCGAACGACGGGATTCGAACCCGCGACCCCCACCTTGGCAAGGTGGTGTTCTACCACTGAACTACGTTCGCATCGCTTTCTTTATATAAAAAAATGCCGGCTACATGACTTGAACACGCGACCCTCTGATTACAAATCAGATGCTCTACCAACTGAGCTAAGCCGGCTCATTATTATTCTCTTATGCGGGTTAAGGGACTTGAACCCCCACGCCGTAAAGCGCCAGATCCTAAATCTGGTGCGTCTGCCAATTCCGCCAAACCCGCAAAATATGACCCGTACTGGGCTCGAACCAGTGACCCATTGATTAAAAGTCAATTGCTCTACCAACTGAGCTAACGAGTCTTAAAATAATTTTCATTATCTTAACGGTCCCGACGGGAATCGAACCCGCGATCTTCGCCGTGACAGGGCGACGTGATAACCGCTACACTACGGGACCTATGGGAGTTAACGGGATCGAACCGCTGACCCTCT
>NZ_KV834625.1:0-394 GCF_001837905.1 Streptococcus sp. HMSC076C09 | reverse complement strand
CTTTTAGTTTTACCTTAATTCGTTTGTTGTTGTAGTAATCAATATAGTCGACAATGGCTTGTTCCAAGTGCTCAAGTGACTGAAACGTATTCTCATAACCATAAAACATTTCAGACTTAAGAATGCCAAAGAAAGATTCCATCATACCGTTATCTGGGCTATTTCCCTGACGTGACATAGATGGTTGGATTCCCTTATTCTTTAAAAAATGATGATAGAAATCGTGTTGGTATTGCCATCCTTGGTCACTATGGAGAATTGTATTTTCGTAATGGTTCGCTGTAAAGGCTTGTTCTAGCATAGCTTTCATTTGTACTAAGTTCGGCGAAGTAGAAAGATTGTAGGAGATAATTTCGCTGTTAAAGCCATCTAAAACTGGTGATAAATAAAGCTT
>NZ_KV834624.1:4965-5496 GCF_001837905.1 Streptococcus sp. HMSC076C09 | reverse complement strand
AGTGACTGTACTTTAACGAATACGGATTCTATAAGATTTCATCTCAATATTGGATTCCAGGAGGCAAATAGAATTATTCATTTTAAGAAAAAATTATAATTTCGAAACGAGAATAAACTTGTTTAAACTTTATGTATCTTTAGAAAGTGTGAAAGATTGGACGAACAAATTTTTTTGATGGGTGGAAATCCGCCGATAAAGAACCATACGATTGTTAAAAAAATTGTGTCATCAAGGAAAATCGAAAGAATTGTCATTTTTACAGTTTATCGAGAAAATTGGCAACCCTATATGAAAAAGTACACGGAAGTTTTCCGAAGCCATTTTTCTAACCTAAACACTGATTACTTACTCTTGGACACTGAGCAGATTGATTTTGATAGCTATCTAGATGCTGATGTCATTATCATCGGTGGTGGAAATACGGAAAAATATATAGCTACTTATGTCAATCAGGAGTTCAAAAATTATATCGATCATATGCTTAATAAAGGGGTGAAAGTTATAGGATTTTCAGCAGGAGCCCTATTA
>NZ_KV834624.1:0-4865 GCF_001837905.1 Streptococcus sp. HMSC076C09 | reverse complement strand
TTTTAATTAGTGTTCATTATGATTCATGGAATGAAAAAGCTAATAAGGCTAGTGCTGAAGAACTTGTTGATGTTCCCATAATTCCACTAAATGATCATTCCTGTCTTGTCTTGGATAAACTTGGAAACATTATTGAGAAAATTGACTAATTTTCATTATGTAATTCTGGATCTAGGATACTAAAGTGTATACGAAATATATAATGAAAAGCCTTGAATTAAGGCTTTTTGTTATATTCCAATAAAGAACTTGACATTATTAGTTTTGTCCACTAAAATAGAAGTTACATACCATCGGTATGATAGAAAGGGACTGGAATGGCAAGAAATAGAAACTCACACGAAACTAGAAAAAAAATACTAGAGGTCTCTAAAGATTTATTTTTAGAAAAAGGATTTGATAATACGTCAATACAAGATATCATAGATGGCTTAGGTGGATTGACGAAAGGTGTTATTTATCATCATTTTGAGTCTAAATATGATATTTTGCAAACGATCATTAGCGAAAATAATCAAGAAATTTTTAATTATAATTGGAGAGGAAATACTGGATTAGAAAAGATACAAAATTCTTTGATGGACTCTTTCTCTAATTTTGAACACCAAAGGCTCGTTTACTCTGCCTCAATTATGCTAAGAAGTCCACGTTTGTTGGGAGAGCAGTATCTAGGTCTATTTTCTGATTTTTTACCCGAAATTAGAGAAAAAGTTTACGAAGGAGTTGAAGATGGGTCTATTAAAACAGAATATCCAGAAGAGCTAGCAGATTTAATTGTTTTAACTCTAAATATTTGGATTGGTTTTCAAATTTCCGTTTATTCATTAGTAGAATTAAAGCGCAAAATGAATTTCATTAAACTTACTTTTGAAGGTCTAGGAGTACAGTTAATTACTGATGAAATGATGGAGGTGATTTTCAACTTATTCGATCACTTAAAAAAATAGTAAATAAGTCGTCGCATGACATTCTTGTTAATACTAATTTCTATTTATGTATTATCAATTGAATAAATGATCTTACATAATTTATAATTAAAAATAACATACTTTAAGTGTGTTATTAAAAATCTATTATACATACCGTAGGTATGTTTGTTTTTAGTGTATACATACCGATGGTATGTATAGTGGCATTTTCTGAAGAATAAACTTATTTTTAAATATTTGTCGAGATTAGTCTGAATAGTTTATTCTTTATTTACGCTTTGGAGGAAATAATCTATGTTGTCGCTTATTAAAATTGAATTAAATAAAGTTTCTAAATCTAAATTATTTTTAGCTTGGTTGTGTACTATATTTATAGTGTTAGGTATTACAGCAATCATTATTATGGGTTTAGGTACTGACAATAAACTAGGAGAATTTACTGGACAGGATTCTAATGTTATTAGAGTTACTGGTAAATGGGAAGGTTGGGCAATTGTAGCTTCATTGTTTTCATCTTTATTTACAAAAGCAGCATTTTTGATTTTCGAATCTTATTTATTGTCTACGATTATTATTGATGAATTTAAACGAAGAACAATTTTTCAGTTGTTTTCTTACCCTATTTCTAAAATAAAGTTACTATGGGGAAAAATTATTTCAGTCATTCTAATAGCATTTATTGCTCAATTTTCTGCCCATTTAGTGATTCAATTATTCATTAAATTCATGGCTGTTGTAACTGAATCTAGTTATATCCCTGTTGCTAGTCAATTAATTAACTTAGCTGGAATAACGTTTGCAACAGTACTAATAGGGTTACTACCATTTGTTTTAGGGATGATTAAGCATTCAACTGCTATAACAATGCTTACAGGACTTGGTTTAGCAGCATTACTTTCAAATGTAAGTCCAGGAAGTTTATCTAATAATATTGCTGATAACTTATTCTTTTTGATATTTGCAAGTTTCATTAGTTTAATGATTACTTCATTTTCAATTTATAATATTTCAAGACAAGATATTAGTATCAAGTAGCATAGCTGAGTTTAATTGAAGGAAAGTTATATTTCCTTGATGATTTCTATAAAAAAAGAGACTGTATAAGTTGGTATTTATGCTCCGGGAGAAAAATTCTTGCATTTAAAGCTGGATATAGAAGGAGAGATAGAAATGAGAAATATTGTTGAAATAAAAGAAGTTTTTAAAACAATTGATAAAGAAGAAATTTTAAGTGGTATCAACCTTCAAATTGCTGAAGGAGAAATCTATGGTTTTTTAGGACCAAATGGTGCAGGGAAAACAACATTAATGAAATGTATGTTATCCTTATCAACTATTACATCAGGTAGTATTGAAATTTTTGGTAAAAATCTACAAGAACACAGAGAGGAAATACTAAGTCAGGTTGGAAGTATTATTGAAACACCAAGTTTTTACGAAAACTTCACTGCAAAAGAAATTTTGGAAATTCACGCACAGTATATGGGGAAAACTATTACTGAATCAGATATAATAAGAGCTTTAAGAATGGTCGGATTAAAAAATACGACTAAAAAAGTAAAAGATTTTTCGTTAGGAATGAGGCAGAGACTTGGTTTAGCTCGTGCTTTTCTAACAAAACCTAAATTGTTAATTTTAGATGAGCCAATCAATGGTTTAGATCCAATAGGAATTCAAGAAATTCGAAATCTTTTGTTGTCGCTTTCTAAGGAGCATGGAATTACAATTCTAATATCGAGTCATATATTATCGGAAATTTCACAGATAGCAGATAAGATTGGTTTTATCAAAAATGGAGAAATTGTAGAACAAGTCTCTATGAAAGAGATTAGGAGAGAGAATATTGACTTAGAAGAATATTTTATGTCACATTTTCTAAATGAAATTAAGAATTATGAGGTAGATTAAGGATGAAACAATTGATAAAGAACCATCAGAAGGCTTTTTATGCTTTCATGATATTTAATACACTGGTCCCTTTAACTAATATTGCTTTTGCTTATTCTATTAAAGGTATTATTGATAGTGGCATGTCCCAAAATAAAGAAGCCTTAACTCAAGCGGTACTAGTAGGAGCTACTGTTATTTTCATCTATGCAGGACTGAACTTTATATCTCTTCGATTGAGAAATAAACTTGTTAGGCAAATCATGTCAAGTTATAAAAACAAGGTTTTCCAATCTATTTTAGATAGGGATTATAGAGACTTTTCTAAAGAAAAATCAGGGAAGTTTATTTCTGTATTAACCGAAAATATGAAGAAAATCGAGCAAGATTATCTACACCAGTATTTTAATATTTCAAAAAACCTTTCCTTAATGATTTTTTCACTCCTAGCTATGTTTATAGGTAATTGGTTTTTGACCTTATTAGTAATCATTGCTAGCATTATTCCGATGATGATTTCAGGATTTATTGGACAAAAATCAGCCTCTTTACAAAATAGTGCTATGATTGCAGATCAGAAGTATTTAGCTAAGGTTAAAGATATTTTAGCAGGATTTCTGGTTATTAAAAGTTTTAATGTGAAAGATGCTATCTTTGAGGATTATAGTCATGAAAGTGAAAATTTGGATGAGATATATTTTATAAAAGGAAAATTTGATGTTTTAGCAAATGTTATTTCCCAGCTTTCAGGGATGATTGTTTTTTTGGTAGCTTTTGGTGGAGGGATGTATTTAGTATTTAATGGCTATACCACAATTGGAAGTGTGACAGCTATTGTTCAACTAGTCAATTTTGTAGTAATGCCACTAAATGAAATTGGTATGGGAATGAGTAAATTCCGTGAAGGTCAGGCAACACTAGATGCATTTGAGGTAAAAGATGTAATCGAACTTCAGACTGGTGAAACGAAAGAATATTTCGATGATGTTATTTCTTTTTCAAATATAGACTTTTCTTACCCTAATACTGAAGAAAAAATTTTTAATCATTTATCTTTGAAGATTCAAAAAGGGGAAAAAATTGCAATTGTAGGAATGTCAGGGAGTGGGAAATCAACTTTGCTCAATCTATTACTGCGTTTTTATGATGTAACAAGTGGACATATTTTAATTGATAATCAAGATATACAAGCTATTTCAGCAGAGAGCCTTTATAACTTAATGACGATTGTTCAACAAGATGTTTATATCTTTGATGATACTTTAAGAGCCAATATTACTCTTAATCAATCCTTTACTGATGAGGAAATAAATCAAGCTGTACAGCAGTCAGGTTTAGAAAGTTATGTTTTAGAAAATGAATCCGGTCTACAAACTTTATGTGGAGAGAATGGTTCAAATCTATCTGGAGGACAAAAACAAAGACTTAGTATTGCGCGTGCCTTGATTCGAAAAACACCAATCTTATTATTGGACGAGGCAACCTCATCTTTGGATAATCAAGTAACTACTGAAATTGAAAATTCAATCTTGGATATTCAAGATTTAACTGCACTTGTAGTCACCCACAAGTTGAATGAGAACATTTTGAAAAGATACGATAGAATTCTCTTTATGAAAGCAGGCGTCATTGTTGAAGATGGTTCTTTTAGTGACCTGATGGATAGGAGAGGTGAGTTTTATAAGTTGTTTGAGTTGAGTGTGTAATTCTCTTTCGTTTTATAGTATAATTTTATAAAATACTCTATTATTTTCATTATATATTATAGAAGTTTACTAGCACCACATGTCGAGTGTGTAAGTTTGTTGGTAAAACGTAGTTAAAATCTCGCTTTTTCATTTCAAGGCGAGAAGCTTCAAAGCTCCACTGGAGCTTTGAACTCCCGCAAACGCATCATGTTGCATCTGTAATTCTGCTGGAAGTAGCATAGAAATCTTTGAATGAAATATTTTTAAAGTGTTTGTATCCCAGCAAAGAGATCAAAGAAAGACTATCTAAGTTGGTAAATAACTTCGGGAGGTTTATACGTTATGCTTAGATCTTATGTAA
>NZ_KV834623.1:0-2804 GCF_001837905.1 Streptococcus sp. HMSC076C09 | reverse complement strand
TCCCATAATTCCACTAAATGATCATTCCTGTCTTATATTAGATAAACTTGGAAACATAATTGAGAAAATTGGCTAGTTTTCATTATCTAAATCTTGTTTTAGGTAACTAAAGTGTAAACGAACATTTATATGAAAGGTTTAGAGTAAACATGAGTCTCTTATTTGAAGAATTTAAAACCATTTGTTTCCATTTAAATCGAGTCGGAATTACACCGACACTGATGGGGTCTTTGGGATTGGAGTTTAGAACGAAAGAAAATTGGGGACCGTCTGACATTGACATTCATGTGCCTGGTGACCCTAGAGGTTGGGAAGCACCTGATCATCTCAGAATTTATGACTGGGACAAGATAATGAAAGTGATGAAAGACTTAGGCTACGTCTTAATAGACATTCATGAGCATGAATTCCAAAAGGATAGAGTGAGTGTTGAATTTGGAAGTATCGATTCCTTACCTGATTTTGCAGGAGTTTCGGAATCGGATATAGAGCTTATTCACATTGAAGGCATCACTTTTCGTCTTCCAAGTCTGGAGCAGTATCTAAGTATTTACAAAGCTTCTTCTCAAGACTCCTATCGAAATGATCACAATAACAATAAGGATTTTAAAAAGATCGAGTGGCTGGAAAGACATTTGTAAATTATCATATGAAAAGTAGTAAGTTGTAAGACTGGCTGCTATGTTATTTTTATTATCATTTTATTGCTTATTTAATTTATACTATATTGGCTAGTAATAGAATTAGTAAAATCAGGTGGAAAAATTGTAAAAGAGCCACAGGGACTTTTCTGGGGTAGATATCAAGCATATTTTTCGGAATTAGATGGATATTATTGGGAGGTTTCTTGGGGACCCAATTTTCAATTTGATGAAAATGGACTATTGAAATTTTACTAATTAAGGGAGATAGCAAAAATGGCTTCAAGTAAAGAATATTTAGATTTCATTTTAGAACAATTGTCCGAGTTGGAAGAAATATCATATAGAGCAATGATGGGTGAGTATATAATTTATTATCGAGGGAAAATCATGGGTGGAATTTATGATGATAGATTTTTAGTGAAGCCTGTCAAATCTGCAATAGCGTATATGCCGAATGTAGAATACGAATTGCCGTATGAAGGTGCAAAGGAAATGCTATTGGTAGATGATGTTGACAACAAAGAATATTTAACCGGCTTATTTAATTCAATGTATGATGAGTTACCTGCACCAAAACCAAAGAAAAAGAAATAATAAAACCTCAGTTTATCTAGATAATACCATTTAACGATAACCTTATGCGATCGTTAAAAAGTATGTGAATATGTTCTCGGTGACTGCGCATGTCGAGTGTATGAGCTTGTTGGTAAAACGTAGCTAAACCTCTCGCTTTGATATTTCAAGGCGAGAGGTTTCAAAGCTCCACTGGAGCTTTGAACTCCCCAAACCTTTTGAGTTCTAAGCGAATTCCTGTTTGGATGGAGTGATACTTTGGTTTGGATCTGGGCTGTGATATAGATGCCATGACCAGAATTAATGAAATAGAGGAGTAAAATTGATGGAGCAAAATAAGCTCAAAGCAATTATGTTTGCCTTTCTGGCAGCTGTTTTTTATGCCATAAATGTACCGATATCAAAGGTTCTTTTGCAGCATGTGGGCCCGACTACAATGGCAGCATTGTTGTATCTTGGTGCTGGGATTGGTATTGGGATGATGTCACTCTTTAATAAGAAGGACAGGGAGAAAGCTGAGAGCCTGACAAAGGCGGAACTTCCTTATATTGTCGGAATGATTGTTCTCGATATTGCTGCACCGATTTTTCTGATGCTTGGAATCAGCTATGGTTCCTCAGCTAATGCCTCGCTTCTTGGGAATTTTGAAATTGTGGCGACGACGGTCATTGCACTGATTCTCTTCAAAGAAGCTGTAACCAAAAGATTATGGGTAGCTATTGGGCTAATCACCCTGTCAAGCATCTTACTGTCGTTTGAAGGAACAGACAGCTTTCATTTCTCTTATGGTTCTTTGCTGGTAATCATGGCTACCGTTTGCTGGGGTCTTGAGAATAACTGCACCAGAGAGCTATCATCAAAGAGCACCTATCAAATTGTCATGCTAAAAGGCCTATGCTCAGGTCTTGGCGCTCTGGTCATTTCCCTTATAAAAAAAGAGACTTTTCCAGGATTTGGCTATATCGCCATTGCCTTGGCTTTAGGTTTTGTGGCTTATGGACTCAGCATTTTCATGTATGTGAGAGCCCAGAATGTTCTTGGAGCAGCTAAAACTAGTGCCTATTATGCTGTCAATCCCTTGATCGGAGCTCTCCTTGCTTTTGTATTTTTAAGTGAATCCTTATCCTGGATGTATGTGATCGCCTTGATCGTGATGGTCATTGGTTCTGCTTTAGTGGTAGTCGATACGCTTATTCGCCAACATGACCATGAACACCAGCATGCATTCACGCATACCCATGGCGGAAGTACCCACACGCATACGGTAAGGCATTCGCATGTCCACAAGCACTATCTAACAGAAGAGAAGCACAGGCATCGTCATTCTATCGAGGAACTAGAGTGTCTAGGAGAGGAAAAAGATAGGTAAAAGCAAATAGAAGACAGGCTATTACGAGAGGCTGATATGAAATCAGAATGAGCTGCCTTTGTTCTGAAATTCGGTAGATGCGAAGAGTTTCTGAGAGCTATCGGTAAAACTTGTATGGACAGATTAAAAGTTGGAGTACCATCTTTGCCTCGTTTTTGAGAAAGGACAAAGAAAAAATGGAAGCACAAATTTTTTTGATGGGTGGAAATCCGCCGATA
>NZ_KV834622.1:0-89346 GCF_001837905.1 Streptococcus sp. HMSC076C09 | reverse complement strand
ATTCCGCCATAGCTCAGTTGGTAGTAGCGCATGACTGTTAATCATGATGTCGTAGGTTCGAGTCCTACTGGCGGAGTATAGAATAAAAGAGATCAAGTAATTGGTCTCTTTTTTTACTTTTGATTTTAATGTTAATTAAAGCTCCGTTTAGTTAACGGAGCTTTTCTCTATTTAGTTATTTGGGAAAAATGCTTGATATAAGGCTTTAATTGCTTTTTCTTCTTGATCTTTACTTACAACGAACATAATGGAAACTTCACTAGAACCTTGAGAGATCATTTGAATATTCACTTCATTCTCTGATAGTGCTTTGGCTGCAGTGGCAGTAACCCCTACCTGACTCTTCATTTTCTCCCCAACAATCATAATGATGGAAAGATCATGTTCAATTTCGGCTGTGTCAACTTCGAGTTTTTGCGTTAATTGTTTTAAAATTTCTTGTTCTTTGATTGGAGTCAGTTCACGTGAACGCAAAATGATGGACAAGTCATCGATTCCTGTTGGCATATGTTCCCAACTGATATTTAGATCTTCTAAAATTTGAAGGACTTTTCGACCAAAACCGACTTCACGGTTCATAAGGTATTTTGTAGTGTTAATACTAACGAATCCTGAATCACCTGCAATTCCTACAACAGTCACATGATCATTTGAATGTTCCAAAACAATGCGGGTTCCAGGGTGGTCTGGATTATTAGTATTTTTAATGACTAATGGAATTTTACCTCTGTATGCTGGAACGAGTGCTTCATCATGCAAGACTGAAAAACCAGCATAGGCCAATTCGCGCATTTCTTTGTAGGTTAATTCAGGAATAGAATGTGGGTGTTTAATAATACCTGGATGTGCCGCAAAAATACCATTTACGTCTGTAAAGTTTTCGTATAAGTCTGCTTTTACACCTGCTGCAATGATCGATCCTGTAATGTCAGATCCACCACGAGAAAATGTACAAATGTCACCATCTTGAGTAACACCAAAGAAACCTGGAATGACAATCACTTCACTTGAATCTTTTAGTTCTTCAATTTTATCGTAACTAGATGGTAAAATACGAGCGTTGGATGGTTCTGCAGTGACCGTAATTCCTGCCTCTTTTGGATGGATATATCTTGCTTCTAATCCATTTTGATTGAAATAAGCAGCAATGAGTTTAGCATTGTTATTTTCGCCTGCTGCTAAGAATGCATCGTATGTGAATGGATTCCCTTTTTTAGGTAAATTTGTTAAATCATAGATATCTTCAGCAATTTCTTGAATAATGGAATCTTTGAGACCCAATTCTTCTGTAATGGCACGATAACGTTCAATAATCCACTGTTGTGTTTGTGTGACATCCTTATCTGAAGTATATTCTTTATAATAGCGGATCAGAGCATCTGTTACTTTTGTGTCTTCAGCGTTGCGCTTACCTGGAGCTGATACAACTACAAATCTTCTTTCTGGATCATCTTTAATGATATCAAGTACTTTTTTTAATTGAGAAGCTGATGCTAGAGAACTTCCACCGAATTTAGTTACTTTCATATTTTCTCCTTAATAGTTTCATTAATACATTATACCAAAGTTCAGTTATTGATACAATGTATTTACAGATAGGGCATAAAATAATTGATTCTGTAGAGGAGAGAAATTGTAATTATTCAAATTTTACAATTTTGTTACATCTTATAGATATATTTTACTATTTTACTTTTTTGTGGTATGATATGTTATAATTCAAAAGTTTTAATATCAAAATATTTTATATTTAAACAAAAGGAGTCTGTGATGTTTGAAACAATTTTGTATTCTGTCGAAAACGACCTCGCGACAATCTCTTTAAATCGTCCTGAAGTATCCAATGGTTTTAACATTCCAATGTGTCAGGAAATTTTAGCTGCCCTGGAAGATGCAGAAAAAAATGAGGAAGTAAAATTCATTATTCTATCAGCAGAAGGGAAAATCTTTTCAGTTGGTGGAGATTTGAGCGAAATGAAACGCGCAGTCGATGCGGATGACATCGAGTCTCTTGTTTTAATTGCCGAATTAGTTAATACGATTTCAAAGAAAATCAAGCAATTGCCAAAACCGGTTATTATGGTGGCAGATGGAGCGGTTGCTGGAGCAGCTGCTAATATTGCAGTAGCTGTTGATTTTTGTATTATTAGTGATCGTACTAAATTTATCCAAGCCTTTGTTGGGGTTGGTTTAGCACCGGATGCGGGTGGGTTATTCTTGTTAGGAAAAGCCATTGGCATGTCTCGGGCTACTCATTTAGTAATGACGGGTGAAGCCTTGACTGCTGAAAAGGCATTTGATTATGGTCTAGCTTATCGTGTTTGTGAATCTGAAAGACTCGATAAAACAGTTGAGCAATTGCTTAAAAAATTAAGAAGAGGATCTTCAAATTCTTATGCTGCCATGAAAGAAATGGTTTGGGAAGCATTCTTGAAAGAATGGGACCAATATGCGGGTCTTGAATTGGATTTGCAAAAGAAACTAGCATTTACAGAAGATTTCAAGGAAGGGGTTATTGCCTACTCTGAGAAACGTCGGCCACAATTTAAAGGAAAATAAATTTGTAATTTTTCTATATTTTGTGAAAAAATGCTTGCAAATTATTTTCATTTTTGATAAAATTTGACTATCAAAGTAAAATTAGGAGGTGGAGTTTTGAATTACCAATTAGTTAACGACTATTTAACATCCATCTTTAATAATGTTTTGGTTATTGAGGAGTCGAGTCTAAGAGCAAGTCGATTCAAAGATGTTTCTATTAAAGAAATGCATACGATCGATGTGATTGGTTCGACACCGAATGCAACCCCGAGTGATATTTCACGGGAGTTGATGGTGACTTTGGGGACTGTCACGACAAGTTTGAATAATCTTGAGCGCAAAGGGTATATCGAAAGAAGAAGATCGGAAGTTGATCGCCGGGTTGTACACTTGAGTTTAACGAAGAACGGTCGTCTACTTTATCGTCTTCATCAGCAATTCCATAAACGGATGGTCAACCAGATTATTGGAGATATGAGTCCCGAAGAGAAGAAAGTGATGCAAAAAGGATTGCAAAATCTGTATCGTTTCTTGGAGGAAATTAAATAATGGTCTTTGCTAAAATTAGTCAAGTTGCTCATTATGCACCTGACCAAGTCGTATCAAATGATGATTTGGCTGAGATCATGGATACAAGTGATGAATGGATCAGTAGTCGGACAGGTATCCTTCGGCGTCACATTTCAAAAGATGAGACAACAAGTGACCTAGCAACAGTTGTTGCACAAAGATTATTAGCAAAAGCAAACTTAGATGCTGAGGAAATTGATTTCATCGTTGTTGCTTCGATTACACCAGATAGCTTAATGCCATCAACTGCAGCCCGGGTACAAGCTAATATTGGAGCTTCTCGAGCTTTTGCATTTGATCTGACTGCAGCATGTAGCGGATTTGTATTTGCATTAGCCACTGCTGAAAAATACATTTCTTCAGGGATGTACCGGCGAGGGATTGTGATCGGTAGTGAGACGCTTTCAAAAGTATTAGACTGGTCAGATCGCTCTACTTCAGTACTTTTTGGAGATGGAGCTGGCGGTGTTTTGCTTGAAGCGAGCGATCAAAAATCGTTTTTGTTTGAAAATCTCTTTACGGATGGTAGCCGAGGTTCTAGTCTTGAATCTTGCTATTTGGGTCTGTCTTCTCCTTATTCAGAGGAAATTACCGATCGAAGATATCTGACGATGGATGGACGGGCGGTTTTTGATTTTGCTATTCGTGATGTCACGAAAAGCATTCAAAAGATTATAGCAGACGCCTCTATGGAAGCAGAAGAGATTGACTATTTTCTTTTACATCAGGCGAATGACCGAATGTTAGATAAGATGTCAAAAAAACTGGGTGTCTCTAGAGAGAAGATCCCAGCAAATATGATGGAATATGGGAACACTAGTGCTGCTAGTATCCCCATTCTATTATCGGAGTGTGTCGAGAATCATCGAATCAAGATGGATGGAAGTCAAAAAATTCTTCTTACAGGATTCGGTGGAGGTTTGACATGGGGCACACTTCTTGTTACAATCTAGTTAAACATGTGGAAACACATTTTAAAAATTTATATATTATTTTTTAAGGAGGCCTATCATGGCAGTATTTGAAAAAGTACAAGAAATTATCGTTGAAGAACTTGGTAAAGAACCATCAGAAGTAACTCTTGAATCTACATTCGAAGATTTAGAAGCTGATTCATTGGATTTGTTCCAAGTGATCTCTGAAATCGAAGATGCTTTTGATATTCAAATCGAAACTGAAGAAGGATTATCTACAGTTGGTGATCTTGTCGCTTACGTAGAAGAAAAAACAAAATAATGATAGATGAGAGTATCGAAAGATATTCTCTCTTGTTTAGGTAATAGTTTGAGGCTCAAAGAAACAATCTTTCGAACTCAAACTATTACTTAAGCGAAAAAAGAGGTAGGTATAATGCAAACACGAATTACTGAACTATTGAATATTAAATATCCAATCTTCCAAGGTGGGATGGCATGGGTTGCTGATGGTGATTTGGCTGGAGCAGTATCAAATGCTGGAGGTCTTGGAATCATTGGTGGTGGGAACGCTCCAAAAGAAGTTGTAAAGGCTAACATCGATAAGGTGAAGTCTATTACAGATAAACCTTTTGGTGTAAATATCATGCTTTTGTCCCCATTTGCAGATGACATTGTTGACCTGGTGATTGAAGAAGGTGTAAAGGTTGTTACAACTGGTGCTGGAAATCCAGGGAAATACATGGATCGTTTCCATGAAGCAGGGATCACTGTAATTCCAGTGGTTCCGTCTGTCGCACTTGCAAAACGGATGGAAAAATTGGGCGCTGATGCAGTGATTGCAGAAGGAATGGAAGCTGGAGGTCACATTGGTAAATTGACGACTATGACCTTGGTTCGCCAAGTGGTTGAAGCTATTTCTATTCCAGTAATTGGTGCTGGAGGAGTCGCTGATGGTGCCGGTGCTGCAGCTGTCTTTATGTTAGGTGCCGAAGCTGTTCAGGTGGGAACTCGTTTCGTGGTTGCAAAAGAATCTAATGCTCACCAAAACTTTAAGAATAAAATCTTGAAAGCGAAAGATATTGATACGGTGGTTTCTGCATCAGTTGTTGGACACCCTGTTCGTGCGATCAAGAATAAATTGGCTTCAGCCTATAACCAAGCTGAAAGAGATTTCTTGGCAGGTAAGAAGACTCAAGAAGAAATTGAAGAATTAGGTGCAGGTGCTCTTCGCAATGCCGTCGTTGATGGAGATGTTGACAATGGATCTGTAATGGCGGGTCAAATTGCTGGACTTGTAAGCAAGGAAGAAACTTGTGCTGAAATTCTAGAAGATATCTATTATGGTGCAGCCAAGGTAATTCAAAAAGAGGCTGCTCGTTGGGCAGATGTAAACGTCTAAAAACGTCGAAAGGATTAGGATAGTGACAAAACGTGCGTTCTTATTTGCTGGTCAAGGGGCTCAGAAATTGGGCATGGCGAGCGATTTGTATGCGGCTTATCCCGTTGTTAAAGAGACCTTTGATACGGCTAGTCGTATTCTAGGTTATGATTTGCGTGAATTGATTGATTCTAACGAAGAAAAACTGAATCAGACACGCTATACTCAACCGGCTATTCTGACAACGTCAGTAGCCATTTATCGTCTCTTAGCAGAAAATGGTATCACTCCTGATATTGTTGCCGGCCTTTCTTTAGGGGAATATTCTGCCCTGGTTGCGGCTGGAGCTCTTTCGTTTGAAGATGCAGTAGCTTTGGTTGCAAAACGTGGTGAATTTATGGAAACAGCTGCTCCTGCTGGAAGTGGGAAAATGGTTGCTGTCATGAATACAGATCCAAGTTTGATTGAAGAAATCTGTCAACAAGCATCTGAAAAGGGTGTAGTAACACCAGCTAACTACAATACGCCAGCACAAATTGTGATTGGTGGTGAAGTTGCGGCTGTGGATTACGCTGTGGAATTGCTTAAAGAAGCTGGTGCTAAACGTCTGATTCCTCTTAATGTTTCAGGTCCATTCCACACAGCCTTACTGGAATCTGCTAGTCAAAAATTGGCGACTGAACTAGAAAAAGTATCATTTAATGATTTTGATCTTCCTTTAGTTGGGAATACAGAAGCTACGATCATGAAGTCGGAAGATGTGAAAGCACTGTTGGCCCGTCAAGTAAAAGAACCGGTTCGTTTCTATGATTCAATTGCTACGATTCAAGACTTTGGTGTAGATGAAGTCATCGAGATCGGACCTGGAAAAGTCTTGTCAGGATTCTTGAAGAAAATTGATAAAACTCTTCCAACTCATAACGTCGAAGATCAGGCTAGTCTAGATGTACTTCTGAATGCTTAAAACGAGGTAAAGATGGAACTTAAAAATAAAAATGTTTTTGTAACAGGTTCAACACGAGGAATTGGATTGGCTGTGGCTCATAAATTTGCGAGTCTCGGTGCCAATGTTGTCCTAAATGGACGTTCTGAAATTTCTGAGGACTTGCTTGCACAGTTTGCTGACTATGGTGTGACTGTTGTTGGTATTTCTGGGGATATTTCTAATGGCGAAGATGCTCAACGTATGGTAGCTGAAGCAATTGAAAAGCTTGGAAGTGTTGATGTTTTGGTCAATAACGCTGGGATTACAAACGACAAGTTGATGTTGAAGATGACTGAAGAAGATTTTGAACGTGTCTTGAAAATCAACTTGACAGGTGCCTTTAATATGACTCAAGCTGTCTTAAAACCGATGTCTAAAGCTCGTCAAGGGGCCATTATCAACATGTCCTCTGTTGTTGGTCTAATGGGGAATATCGGTCAAGCTAACTATGCGGCTTCAAAAGCTGGTTTGATTGGTTTCACTAAATCAGTAGCGCGTGAAGTTGCGG
Source organism: Streptococcus sp. HMSC076C09 (assembly GCF_001837905.1). Taxonomy (NCBI): domain Bacteria; kingdom Bacillati; phylum Bacillota; class Bacilli; order Lactobacillales; family Streptococcaceae; genus Streptococcus; species Streptococcus sp. HMSC076C09. Next base: position 82,447 of record NZ_KV834622.1, on the reverse strand, counting down.
CTCGTGGCGTTCGTGTGAATGCCATTGCACCTGGTTTCATTGAATCAGATATGACTGATGCTATTCCAGAGAAAATGAAAGATGCCATGCTAGCTCAAGTGCCAATGAAACGAATTGGTCAAGCTGAAGAAGTGGCAGAAGTTGCGGCTTTCTTAGCAGGTCAAGAATATTTAACTGGTCAAACAATTGCCATTGATGGCGGAATGACTATGCAATAATGAATGCTCACTGATCGAAAATCACTTACTTAAATATCCATCCGACAAAAGGAGAATATATATGTCTACAAATCGTGTTGTTGTTACAGGTTATGGTGTAACCTCACCAATCGGAAATACACCAGAAGAATTTTGGAATAGCCTTCATGAAGGAAAAATTGGGATCAAACCCATTACGAAATTTGATGCTTCTGAAATTCCAGTCTTTAATGCTGGTGAAATTCAAGATTTCCCATTCGATAAATATTTCGTGAAAAAAGATCAAAATCGTATGGATACGTACTCATTGTATGCAATCTATGCTGCGATGGAAGCTATTGAAAATTCAGGCTTGAATATGGAAGAAGAAGACCGCGATCGTGTAGGTGTGATTGTATCATCTGGTATCGGTGGTTTGCAAGAATTGGAAGACCAAATTATCCGGATGCATGAACGTGGGATGAAGAGAATCCAACCCATGTTTATTCCGAAAGCTCTTTCAAACATGGGTGCTGGAAACATCGCACTTAAGATTGGGGCTCAAGGGGTATGTAAATCCGTGACAACTGCTTGTGCTTCTGCCAATGATGCAATTGGTGAAGCTTTCCGTGAAATTAAATTTGGTATGCATGATGTTGTTTTGGCAGGTGGTGCTGAAGCTTCGATTACTAAGATTGGTATCGGTGGTTTCAATGCCCTTACGGCCCTTTCAACAACGGAAGACCCAGAACGTTCATCTATTCCATTTGACAAAGACCGTAATGGTTTTGTGATGGGGGAAGGTGCAGGGGTTCTTGTCATCGAAAGTTTGGAACATGCCCAAAAACGTGGTGCTAACATTTTGGCTGAGATTGTTGGTTATGGTTCAAACTGTGATGCCTACCATATGACAACACCGACACCAGATGGTTCAGGTGCGGCCAAAGCAATTAAATTAGCGATCAATGAAGCTGGTATTAAGCCTGAAGACGTCGATTATGTCAATGCTCATGGTACATCTACACCTGCCAATGAGAAAGGTGAAAGCGGAGCTATTGTTTCTGTACTTGGTAAAGAAGTTCCTGTATCATCTACGAAATCATTTACAGGACACTTGCTTGGTGCTGCTGGTGCGGTTGAAGCGATTGCTACCATCGAAGCGATTCGTCACAGCTTTGTACCAAAAACTGCTGGTACTAAAGAATTGTCTGACTATATCGAAGCAAACGTTGTTTATGGTGAAGGTCAAGAAGCGGATATTCAGTACGCTATCTCAAATACCTTTGGTTTTGGAGGACACAATGCTGTTCTGGCCTTTAAACGTTGGGAGGGTTAATTCATGAATATTTCTGAAATCAAAGATTTGTTGGCTCAATTTGATGCGTCAACTTTGCGTGAATTCTCATATAAAAATAATGGCGAAGAATTGAATTTGAGTAAAAACCAAACGAGTTCAGTTGCGGCTACACCGGTTGCTCCTGCAGTTGAAGTGGTAGCAACTCCTCAAACTCCTGTAGTAGCCCCTGTTGTTGAAGCACCAGCAACTCCAGCTGTAGCGGCTGAACCAGTTGCTGCTCCAGCTCAGGCTGCAGAAGGTGATGTGGTTGAAAGTCCATTGGTTGGGGTGGCTTACTTGTCGCCAGCTCCGGATAAACCAGCCTTTGTATCTGTAGGAGACAAAGTTACTAAGGGTCAAACACTCTTGATTATCGAAGCCATGAAAGTGATGAATGAAGTCCCAGCGCCTAAAGATGGGGTAGTCACTGAAATTTTGGTAACGAATGAAGAAATGGTTGAATTTGGAAAAGGATTGGTTCGAATCAAATGACAATTGATATTAATGCTATTCGTGAGGCTTTGCCACATCGTTACCCAATGCTTTTGGTGGATCGCGTATTGGAAACAAGCGAAGATACGATTGTTGCCATTAAAAATGTGACAATTAATGAACCATTTTTTAATGGACATTTTCCACAATATCCTGTTATGCCAGGTGTTCTTATCATGGAAGCTTTGGCACAAACAGCAGGTGTACTAGAGTTGTCAAAACCTGAAAATAAAGGGAAATTAGTCTTTTATGCAGGGATGGACAAGGTGAAGTTTAAAAAACAAGTCGTTCCAGGAGATCAACTGGTGATGACAGCTACTTTTGTCAAACGTCGTGGAACCATTGCTGTTGTTGAAGCGAAAGCAGAGGTAGACGGTAAGCTTGCAGCTTCAGGAACACTTACTTTTGCAATTGGAAATTAAGAAAGGCCTATCTATGTTTCGTAAGATCTTAATCGCCAATCGTGGTGAGATTGCAGTGCGCATTATTCGTGCGGCTCGTGAACTTGGCATCGAGACGGTTGCGGTGTATTCTACTGCTGATAAAGAAGCCTTGCATACCTTACTAGCGGATGAAGCGGTCTGTATTGGACCTGCTAAATCAACAGAATCTTATTTGAATATGAGCGCTGTCTTGTCTGCGGCTGTTTTAACAGGAGCAGAAGCTATCCACCCTGGTTTTGGATTTTTAAGTGAAAACTCAAAATTTGCGACCATGTGTGAGGAAGTGGGCATTAAATTTATTGGTCCTTCTGCTAAAGTCATGGATTTGATGGGGGATAAGATTAATGCTCGTAAACAGATGATCAAAGCAGGAGTGCCTGTTATTCCTGGATCAGATGGTGAAGTGTATACTGCTGAAGAAGCCCTCGAGATTGCAGAACGTATTGGTTACCCTGTGATGTTGAAAGCATCTGCAGGAGGCGGTGGTAAGGGAATTCGGAAGGTTGAAAAACCAGAAGATTTGGTTGCTGCTTTTGAATCTGCTTCCTCAGAAGCTCAAGCTGCTTTTGGGAATGGTGCCATGTATATGGAGCGGGTGATTTATCCGGCACGCCACATTGAAGTACAGATTTTAGCGGATCAGCATGGACATGTCATTCACTTAGGTGAACGCGATTGCTCTCTTCAACGGAACAATCAAAAAGTTCTAGAAGAATCCCCTTCAATTGCTATCGGAAAAACTCTTCGTAATCAAATTGGTTCTGCTGCTGTTCGGGCTGCTGAATCAGTTGGGTATGAGAATGCTGGAACGATTGAATTCTTGTATGATGAAGGCAAGGGTGAGTTCTACTTTATGGAAATGAATACCCGTGTGCAAGTGGAGCATCCTGTCACAGAATTTGTAACAGGAGTTGATATCGTTAAGGAACAGATTAAAATCGCAGCTGGCCAAGAATTATCCGTTACTCAAGAGGATATTGTCATTAAAGGCCATGCGATTGAATGCCGGATCAATGCGGAAAATCCTTCCTTCAACTTTGCACCAAGCCCAGGTAAGATCACTAATCTCTATCTTCCAAGTGGTGGGGTTGGCTTGCGTGTGGATTCTGCTGTGTATCCTGGTTATACGATTCCGCCATACTATGATAGTATGATTGCCAAGATCATTGTCCATGGTGAAAATCGCTTTGATGCACTGATGAAAATGCAGCGTGCTCTTTATGAGTTGGAAATCGATGGTGTCACCACCAATAGCAGTTTCCAGTTGGATTTGATTTCAGATTCACATGTGATCGCTGGTGATTATGACACTGCATTTTTGATGGAACAATTCCTTCCAAATTATAATAAGGAATGATGAAAAAGCCTGGACTTGTGAGGGAAGTATGAACATCATCTTCACAGTTTCAGGCTTTTATAGTAATGCTGCAGATACTGTAGCATATTATAAGGAGTAAGTAATGGCATTATTTTCTAAAAAAGATAAATATATTCGGATCAATCCGAATAGGTCAGCCTGGAAGGAGCCTCAGCCAAAACCTGAAGTTCCTGATGAACTATTTTCACAATGCCCAGGTTGTAAACATACCATTTACCAAAAGGATTTAGGTAGTGAGCGTGTCTGCCCGAATTGTGGCTATACCTTCCGTATTTCTGCTAAAGAACGCTTGGCGCTGACAGTGGATCCAGCTAGCTTTGAAGAAATGTTTACAGGAATCGAAACGACAGATCCTTTGAATTTCCCAAATTATAAGAAGAAACTAGCAGCAGTGCGGGAAATGACAGGACTGGATGAAGCTGTCCTGACTGGAACTGCCTTGATTAAAGGTCAAAAAGTTGCGCTTGGGATCATGGATTCCAACTTTATCATGGCTTCAATGGGTTCTGTAGTAGGCGAAAAAATTACTCGTTTATTTGAATTTGCGACAAAAGAAAAATTGCCAGTTGTTCTCTTTACCGCTTCCGGTGGTGCTCGGATGCAAGAAGGAATCGTGAGTTTGATGCAAATGGCAAAAATTTCTGCGGCTGTTCAACGTCATTCTAAAGAAAAATTGTTCTATTTGACGGTATTGACAGATCCGACAACTGGTGGGGTGACAGCCTCATTTGCTATGGAAGGTGATATTATCATGGCAGAGAGTCAGGCCTTGGTTGGTTTTGCCGGTCGGCGTGTGATCGAATCAACTGTGCGTGAAAAATTGCCAGATGATTTCCAAAAAGCAGAATTTCTACAAGAACATGGATTTGTAGACTTGATCGTGGAGAGAAGCCAAATCCGAGCAACAGTTGGACAATTATTGGCCCTTCATGGAGGTAAACATGAGTAAAATAACACAGATTATTAAAGAGGCACGTGACCAAGGAAGATTGACTGCGCTTGATTTTGCTCAAGGAATCTTTGATGATTTTATCGAATTACATGGAGATCGAAACTTCCGTGATGATGGTGCGGTGATTGGTGGGATTGGACGCTTAGGCGATCAAACGGTTACAGTCGTTGGGATCCAAAAAGGAAAAAATCTTCAGGATAATCTAAAACGTAATTTTGGGCAACCACATCCAGAAGGCTATCGAAAAGCTTTGCGCCTCATGAAGCAAGCAGAGAAATTTGGCCGTCCAGTTGTGACCTTTATCAATACAGCGGGTGCTTATCCTGGTGTTGGTGCTGAAGAACGAGGACAAGGGGAAGCCATTGCCCGCAACCTCATGGAAATGAGTGATCTAAAAGTTCCAATTATCGCGATTATCATCGGAGAAGGTGGTTCTGGAGGTGCCTTGGCTCTTGCTGTAGCAGACAAGGTTTGGATGCTGGAGAACTCCATCTATGCAGTCTTGAGTCCAGAAGGTTTCGCCTCTATTCTTTGGAAAGATGGAAGTCGTGCCATGGAAGCAGCAGAGTTGATGAAGATTACTTCTCACGAATTGTTAAATATGGAAATTGTCGATAAGGTGATTCCCGAGCATGGATTTTCAAATGGAGAACTACTGGCTCAAGTGAAGAAGGAATTACAGGAAGAGTTAAAGGTTTTACAAGCCTTACCTCTCGAAGAGCTTCTGGAGCAACGCTACCAACGTTTTCGTAAATATTAAAAAACTGAGCTTGCAAATTGCAAGACTCAGTTTTTTTAAACTTTATTTTGGTGCGATGACTTCTGCACCACCCATGTATGGGCGAAGGACTTCTGGAATGGTCACAGAACCGTCTTCGTTTTGGTAGTTTTCAAGAATAGCAGCGACGGTACGTCCGACTGCCAATCCAGAACCGTTCAAAGTGTGAAGGAGTTTTACCTTGCCATCTGCTTCATCACGGTAGCGGATTTGCGCACGGCGAGCTTGGAAATCTTCTGTATTGGAACAGCTTGAGATTTCACGGTAGGTGTTTTGCGCTGGAATCCATACTTCTAAGTCGTAAGTCTTGGCAGCTGAGAAGCCCATGTCTCCCGTTGAGAGAGCTACTACACGGTATGGAAGGTTCAGTTTTTGAAGGATATTTTCAGCATTGACAACCATTTTTTCCAATTCACCATATGAATCTTCTGGTTTGGCAAATTTCACCATTTCAACCTTATGGAATTGGTGCAAACGGATCAATCCACGAGTATCACGACCAGCTGAACCAGCTTCTGAACGGAATGATGGACTCATAGCGGTGAAGTAGATTGGAAGGTCTTTCCCATCAAGAATTTCATCGCGGTAGTAGTTTGTCAAAGGAACTTCAGCAGTTGGAATGAGGACATAATTAGTATCGCTAAGTTCAAAAGTATCTTCCTTGAATTTTGGATATTGTCCAGTACCAAACATAGAATCATGGTTGACCATGTAAGGAGGGATGACTTCAGTGTAGCCTTCCTTGCCATGTTCGTCCAACATGAAGTTGTAGATAGCGCGTTCTAAGCGAGCTCCAAGTCCTTTGTAAAAGAGGAAACGAGCACCAGTAACTTTAGCCCCGCGTTCCCAGTCAAGGATATCAAGGTCTTCACCTAAATCCCAGTGAGCTTTTGGTTCGAAGTCAAACTCGCGAGGAGTTCCCCAACGGCGAACTTCAACGTTGTCATCCTCATCTGCTCCAACAGGGACACTATCAGCAGGGATATTTGGAAGGGTAGTAGTGAATTCAGTTAATTTGGCATCGATTTCAGCCAATTCTGTATCCAATGCTTTGACTTCTGCAGAGAGGGTTTGCATGGCAGCAATCTTATCATCTGCATTTTCCTTGTTGCGTTTAGCTTGTGCGATTTCAGCAGATACAGTGTTACGCTCTGCTTTAAGATTTTCTACTTTGACTAAGATATCTCGACGTTTGGCATCGATTTCTTTCATTTCATTCAAAATAGCTGCATCTACGCCACGTGTTGCCAATTTTTTAGCAACCGTATCAAAGTCTGTACGAATTCGTTTAATATCTAACATAGCTTCTCCTTTAACAAAAAACACACCTGTTAGAGTGTTGGAGTGGCAGAGCCACGGTTCCATCCAACTTCACAGGTGTGCACTTGATTCGATATTGTATTTTAAAGAAACGGTAGAATTTCAATTAAGATTTCTATCTGCTCGCAGCAACCGCAGACTTTCTGAAAGAGACTCTTAACTTACTTATCCGTTTGCGTCTATTATACAAGAAAAGATCCTATTTTGCAAATAGATTTTTAATTTTAGCCGTGATGATTTGGATCAACGTAGGAAGTTTGACAATTTTCTCATTTCCTAGATGTTCCCGAGAAATCTTTAAAATTTTTCCAGAGTCTTTTGAAGCAAAGAGAAATTTTGATTCTCTGGTATAGATTTCAAAATGGCGGCTAATTTTACGTCCGGATACATTGGCTCCGATTCGCTCGATTTCTTGCCAGGGAATTTGGATGTAGTCTTCAACATTTGCATCCGCATAAAATTCAAAAGCGGCATTCCCGACTAGGATTTTTCCAACCTTTCCCCCCACTCCAAGGTAAGAAACCCCTGTAGTATGGAATTCAACGGTTTTATTCAATGATTGAGCCATGAGATCCTCCTGTATTGCTGTTCACTCCATTATATCATAATAAAAAGAAGGCCGAAACCTTCTTTTTAGTTGATCTTTGCTTACATCAAGCCAGCAACGTGTGCTAATACACCGATTACAAAGAGAGCGATGATGATAGTGATTGGAGATACTTTTTTCTTCAACAACCACATACAAGCAAAAGTAAGAAGCAATCCCATCAAACCAGGAATCAATGAATCCAAGTTTTGTTGGAAAGTTGTAACTTTTTCAGGTGTTTGAGATAGGCCTGAGCCAACTTGAGCGAAGGCTTCTTGGATACCCTTGTATCCTTCAGGAAGTTTATCCCAGTGGATATAAGCTTTGTCGTCTAATTTGACAGAAGAAACATTAAAGATGAATTTAATAGATACCCAACGTTCTACCAAGACAGCAAGGATGAACATCCCAAGGATAGAAGCCCCTTTAGTGATGTCTTGCAAGATCCCACCAGACATATCTTTGGTAATTTCAGAACCTGCTTTGTAACCAAGTTCTTGCGTGTACCACAAGAAGGCCATACGAATCGCATTCCATGCGATAAAGAAGATGAGTGGGCCAAGGATGTTACCAGATGCAGCAAGTGATGCACCAAGGGCACCAAGGATAGGACGTACTGTAAACCAGAAGACTGGATCTCCGATACCTGCCAAAGGACCCATCATACCAATTTTAACCCCTTGGATGGCAGCATCGTCAATCGCAGCACCGTTTGCTCTTTCTTCTTCAAGAGCAAGTGTTACCCCGATGATAGGAGCGGCAACGTATGGGTGAGTGTTGAAGAATTCCATGTGACGTTCAAGAGCAGCCGCTTGGTCTTCTTTCTTCGTGTAGAGTTTTTTGATAGCTGGGATCAATGAGTAAGCCCAACCCAAGTTTTGCATCCGTTCATAGTTCCAAGAACCTTGCAAGAAGGTTGAACGCCACCAAACTTTTTGACGATCTGATTTAGATAATTGTAATTTTTCAGTCATGATAGTGTCACACCTTTCTTAATAGTCTTCGAGAATGTCGCCGATTGGATCGTTAGAAGTAGCGGCTCCGCCACCTCCATTGCCACCTTTCTTAGAAAGAGTGAGGTAGATCAAGGCAAGGGCAACACCAATTGCTCCAAGAGCAATCAAGGTCAATTGGCTAACGGCAGCAAGGGCAAAACCGATGGCAAAGAATGGCCATACTTCACGACTCGCCATCATGTTGATAACCATGGCATAACCAACGGCTACAACCATACCACCACCGATTTGCATTCCATCAGAGAGCCATTTTGGCATTTGTTCAAGAGCAGTTTTGACAGTTTCAGCAGGAATCATCAACAAGAGGGCTGCAGGAATGGCGATACGAAGACCTTGAAGAAGAAGGGCCACAAAGTGAGCGCGTTCTACACCTTTGATATCCCCTTTTCTAGCAGCAGCGTCGGCAGTGTGAACCAAACCAACGGAAAGGGTACGGACGATCATGGTCAAGAAAAGACCAGCAACTGCAAGTGGAATAGCGACACTTTGAGCGACAACGATTCCTTTTGTACTGAAGTCTCCCCCAAGTACCATGATGATGGCAGCAGCGACAGATGCAAGGGCAGCATCGGGTGCAACTGCGGCACCAATGTTTGCCCAGCCAAGTGCAATAAATTGAAGTGAACCACCAAGCATAATGCCAGCAGTCAAATTACCTGTTACCAAACCGATTAAGGTACAAGCAACAAGGGGTTGGTGGAATTGGAATTGGTCAAGGATACCTTCAAGACCTGCTAAGAAGGCAACAACGACCACTAATACCATAGAAATAATAGACATGTTTAAAATCCTTTCGTAAGTAATCGATTATTGAACGTTAGCTTTGTTAATTAAGTCAAACAAATCTTTCTTAGAGTCATTTGGTACTTTACGGACGTCAAATTCAACTCCAAGATCACGCATTTTTTCAAATGTAGCCACGTCATCTTTATCCATTGACAACACATTGTTCACCATGGTTTTACCAGTTGAGTGGGCCATTGAACCAACGTTCAAGGTTTTAATCGGAACACCACCTTCAATGGCGCGAAGAGCATCTTGAGGTGTTTCAAATAAGATCAAAGCATGGGTATTTCCAAAACGTGGATCTTTTGCAACGTCGATCAATTTTTGAATTGGGACAACGTTTGCTTTCACACCATTTGGTGCCGCTTGTTTGATCAATTCCTTACGGAGTTCATCTTTGGCAACAGAATCTGAAGCAACAATGATCCGATCGGCTTTTGAATCAGGTGTCCAAGCAGTTGCGACTTGTCCATGAAGAAGACGTGTATCTAAGCGGGCAAGGTTAATCTTGAGTTTTCCATCTCCGATAACTGTTCCTTCTGGAATAGCAGCTTGGACTACAGGAGCAGCAGCGGCTGTACTAGCTTCTTCAACAGGATTCAATTCTTCTGGAAGGGCTTTGACACCGTCTTTTGCTTCCTTGATGATGTTTGCAGCGACTTGATCAACGCCGGCATTTGCATCCATCAAACGTTCTGTATAAGCTTGAATCAACATCGGAAGGTTCAATCCTGTGATGATCGCAAATTTACGATCTGGATTTTCTCCCATGACGCGACTTGCTTGGTTAAATGGAGAACCACTCCAAAGGTCAGCCAAAACCAAGACTTCATCTTCTGCATCAAATGCGGCAACAGCTGCATTAAATTTAGCATAGAGATCATCCGGGCCTTCACTTGGCATGAACGTAACCACTTGAACTTTCTCTTGATCCCCAAAGATCATCGAGCCGGATTGGTGGATTCCAGCTGCAAATTCACCGTGGCTAGCAATAATGATACCAATACTCATTATTGACATTCCTCCTTATAAAATTTGTTTGACTTTCAGTTTAAGAAAACTTTAAGCTACTTTATTATAAATCGTTTCCACACTTAAGTCAATTTTTCTATCAAAATCTCGATGTAAAAACATTGATTTATTATATTAAACTATCGTTAGATAGAAAAAGAATGCTCTTGAATGCATTTTGTTTATTACTTGTTGATGCTTAAAAAATCAATAATAGATATGTTTTATAGGATTTTGTTCTCAATGAAAAGATTCCGACAATCAAACGATATTCTCGAAAACAAAAATAAATATATAATAAATTGTAAAATAGAGTGATTGAGAGCACTCAAAAAAGACTAGCCCAGTTGGGCTAGTCCTGTAGGTTCAGTTGTTTAGTTTGTAAAGTCAAGTACCATACGTCCTTGAATGGTTCCGGCTTCCATTTCGTCAAAGACTTTGACAGCATCTTCTACTGGACGTTTTTGAACGACAGGGACTACCAAGCCTTCTGCACCAAATTGGAAAGCTTCTTCCAAGTCTTTACGAGTTCCTACAAGAGAACCAATGACTTGGATACCATCTAATACAGTTTTCACAATGCTGAGGTCCATCATTTCAGAAGGAAGACCAACTGCGACAACGCGGCCACCAGCACGAACAGAATCTACTGCTTGGTTGAAAGCTACTTTAGAAACGGCTGTTACGACAGCAGAGTGAGCTCCACCGTTTGTTTTTTCTTTGATCAATCCTGGGACATCTTCGACTTCGCGACCGTTGATGACAAAGTCTGCACCAACTTCTTTCGCCAATTCTAGTTTATCATTGTTGATATCGACAGCGATGACATGTGCGTTGAAGACTTTCTTAGCATATTGAACAGCCAAGTTTCCTAGTCCACCAGCTCCATAGATAACGATCCATTGTCCTGGTTCAGCTTTGGCTTCTTTGATGGCTTTGTAAGTTGTAACACCTGCACACGTAATAGAAGAAGCTTGAGCTGGATCTAATCCTTCCGGTACTTTCACTGCGTAATCTGCAGTAACGATACATTGTTCAGCCATTCCTCCATCAACAGAGTAACCAGCATTTTTTACAGTACGGCAAAGAGTTTCGCGACCAGTTGTACAGTATTCACAAGTTCCACATCCTTCGAAGAACCATGCGACACTGACACGATCCCCAACTTTTAGGCTCTTGACATCTGGAGCAACTTCTTTAACAATACCGATTCCTTCGTGTCCAAGAACACGGCCTGGAACTTTACCGAAGTCCCCGTGAGCAACGTGCAAGTCAGTGTGGCAGACACCACAGTATTCGATTTGAACAAGTGCTTCCCCTGTTTCAAGTGGACGCATGTCTTTGTTTGCAACGATTTCAACACCAGTACCTTCTGGATTTACAACAACAGCTTTCATTTTGTTCCTCCTTAAGTGAACGAGAAGCGATTTAGTTTTTTGAAAGCGCTTCTTTAATAACTATGTTAATAATATCACAAACCAGATGGCAAGGCAATGAAAAAAATGGAAAAATAGGAAGGTATTGATTAACTGATTAAGGATTTAGCTCAGAAAAAGACATGAGGGATAGCTCATGTCTATTAGTATTATAAGAATAATTGAATGAGTTGTCGCGCGACACCATCTTCGTTATTCGTGAAATCTGTGACGGAGTCTGCATAAGGGAGAAGGACGGAGCTGGCATTTTTCATGGCGTATCCATGACCAGCTAGTGCTAGCATGTCGGTATCGTTGTGCTCGTCTCCAAAGGCAATCAAATCCTTCTGATCCATATTGAGTTTATCCAGAAGGTAGGTCAGAGCAGAAGCTTTGGTCACATTTTTTGGATTGCATTCCAGAATATTTAAGGGACCACCCCAAGTATTGATAGACAGATTGTAGTCATAATGCCGATTCATTTCATCTGCCAGAGCATATTTGTCTTCCGCTTTCGTTTGAAAGAGGATACAGTTTGGGTCGCTCGTTACCCGTTCGGGGTTGAATTGATTTTCTGGTTGGAAAGCCTCAATACCGAATAATTTAGGATCTGCGACGTGCTCATTGGGATCGGTAATAAAGAATTTATTGCGGTATTCGCCTGCTATAAAGTCCGCTTGGATGGTGTCTCGGTTGGCGACCATATCTAGCAGGTATTTTTTATCTAAAGTCAAACATTGTTCATCCACCCATTTTTTCTCTGGGAGATGCGTAAGGGAGCCGTTAAAATTGATCATCGGAGTATCTAGCTCTAGTTGTTTGTAGTAGGTATGTGCCATACGGTAGGGGCGGCCTGTTGTAATAATGACTTTATGGCCAAGAGCACTAATTTTTTTAATGGTCTCAATGGTAAAGTCGCTCAATTTGCTTTCGGAATTCAAGAGAGTGCCGTCTAGATCTAGAGCGATCATCTTTTTATGCATATTTCAGTTCCTTTCGAGAAGAATGAGACCATTATATCAGAAAAATCGGAAAAGCGCTCAAAAATCGAGAAGAGAAGCGGGATTTCTTGAAAGACGAAAGATCTTTTGGTAGAATAGATATAACGTTCGCAAATTGATTGGGAGCGAGAATGATGAAAAAGGAGTTTATTCTGAAATGGATAAGTTTTTTAAACTTTCAGAACATGGAACCACTGTTCGGACAGAGGTTCTTGCTGGTTTGACAACCTTTTTTGCGATGAGTTATATCCTCTTCGTAAACCCTCAAATGTTGTCACAAACAGGTATGCCAGCTCAAGGAGTCTTCCTTGCAACGATTATTGGATCCGTTGTCGGGACCTTGATGATGGCTTTTTATGCCAATTTACCTTATGCACAAGCACCTGGGATGGGCTTGAATGCCTTCTTTACCTTTACAGTTGTATTTGGTATGGGATACTCATGGCAGGAAGCTTTGGGAATGGTCTTCATTTGTGGTGTGATTTCATTGATTATCACATTGACAAAAGTTCGGAAGATGATCATCGAATCGATTCCGACTGCTCTTCGCTCTGCTATTTCTGCGGGGATCGGGATTTTCTTGGCCTATGTTGGGATTAAGAATGCAGGATTTTTAAAATTCACGATTGACCCTCATACCTATACAGTGGTTGGAGAAGGAGCAGATAAGGCGAATGCAACGATCTCAGCCAATGCATCTGCTGTTCCTGGATTGGTTGATTTTAACAATCCGGCGGTCCTCTTGGCTCTTGTTGGTCTTGCAATTACTATTTTCTTTGTTGTCAAAGGGATTAAGGGAGGGATTATCCTTTCTATCTTAGTAACGACTGTGCTTGGAATTCTCATCCATGTGGTTGATATCACTAAAATTGACTTTGCAAGTAACCATCTAGGAGCGGCCTTTAATGATTTAGGCACGATCTTTGGTCAAGCTTTGGGATCGAAAGGATTGGGATCTTTGATTTCCAATACGTCTCGTTTGCCTGAGACCTTAATGGCCATCTTAGCCTTCTCCTTGACTGATATTTTTGATACAATCGGAACGTTGATCGGTACGGGTGAAAAAGTTGGGATTGTTGCGACAAATGGGGAAAACCATCAATCAGCGAAATTAGATAAGGCCCTCTATTCAGACCTTGTAGCGACTTCAGTCGGAGCTATTGCAGGAACTTCAAACGTAACGACGTATGTTGAATCTGCAGCTGGTATTGGAGCTGGTGGACGCACTGGTCTGACAGCCTTGGTTGTAGCGATTTGTTTTGCTATTTCAAGTCTCTTTAGTCCTTTGTTGGCGATTGTACCGACCGCTGCTACAGCTCCAATTTTGATTGTTGTTGGGATCATGATGTTGAGTGGCTTGAAAAATATCCATTGGGAAGATATGTCAGAAGCAGTTCCTGCCTTCTTCACCTCTATCTTTATGGGCTTCAGCTACTCGATTACTCAAGGGATCGCTGCTGGATTTATCACCTATAGCTTGGTGAAAGTGGTTAAAGGACAAGCCAAAGAAGTGCACAGCATGATTTGGATCCTAGATGTTCTCTTTATTTTAAACTACGTTAGCATGGCCTTGAATTAAGCATCAGGAAAGTGCCAAAAAGGAATGGGAGTTGTCTCCCATTCCTTTCAGATTGAAGACAAAGTTATACCAAAAACATTCCTTAGGTGAGTACGGACGTCAGCGAACTTCTTTGAAGTTCCATGACTAATTATTGAGCCTAAGGTCTCAATAATTCCGAGTGCCTGAAACGTTATTGTTTCAGGCACTTTTCTCACAGCGGAAAGTTTCATTATTTTCTTAAATCGATTTAAAAATTGGAACTCAAATTTATTTTTTTGCAGAATCACTTAACTTATTTTACTTTAAAATAGTTTGTCTATCTATCTAAAAATCAAACCGGAGTCGAACAATTTCTAAAAGAAAGAGCAGATTTTTAAAAAGTTTGGTATAATAGAGAAATGATTAGTCACAATGAAACGGAGCTGATCGCTCTAGGAAAACAGCTAGGAAAACTCTTAGAAAAGCAAGACGTGATCATCTTATCAGGTGATCTAGGGGCAGGAAAAACGACCTTTACCAAGGGAATTGCAAAGGGGTTAGGGATTGATCAGATGATTAAAAGCCCGACCTATACCATTGTTCGTGAATACGAAGGTCGCTTGCCTTTATACCATTTGGATGTTTACCGGATTGGGAATGATCCAGATTCTATTGATTTAGATGATTTTCTATTTGGAGATGGTGTTACCATTATTGAATGGGGAGAGCTGATTGAGCCTAGTCTCTCGGATGCTTATCTAAAAATTTTTATCCGAAAATTAGAAGATGGGCGAGAGTTAGCTTTTGAAGCTCATGGAGCGCGTGCAGAAGCTTTACTGGCATCCTTTGAGCAGGTGGAAAAAACCGATGACTAAGGAAAAGGAAGTAACATTAGAAATTCGGCAAGCTGACAGTGTAGACGCGGCTCTTGTCGTTGATTTCTTAAATCAAGTTGGGAAAGAGTCAGATTACATGACGCTAGATGAAGCTGGAATTGGCATGTCTCCAGCAGACATGGAGCAATTTCTGATGGTGCAAGAGATGGCGGGAAACAGGATTTGCCTCTTGCTATTTCTAGATCAGGAACTGGCAGCTTTGCTAAATATCACTGCAGCTTCTCAACGGTCCATTCGGCATATTGGTGATGTCTTTATTGTGGTTCAAAAAGCTTATTGGAATCAAGGGCTTGGACAGATCCTGTTGGAAGAAGGGATCGAGTGGGCGCACTCGACCGGTGTTCTTAGGAAACTAGTCTTGAATGTCCAAGTGCGCAATGAACGGGCGGTTCACCTGTATAAAAAGTTAGGTTTTGAGATCGAAGGTTGCCAAGCTCGTGGAGCTTGTTCAGCTGAAGGAGAATTCTTAGATGTTTACCTTATGGGGAAACTGATAGATTAGAGAGAGATTCTATATGGTTAAAAAAATTATTTTAATGTTTTTGAGCTTATTGACGGTAACAGTGATTGGGATTGGGGCTTATGGCCTTACCATCCTAAACCAAACGACTGGGACTCTCAGTAAGACCTATAAAGGCTTTGGAAATGAGACCAATGTCATTGCAGAAAACAAGCCAATGACCATCCTTTTGATGGGGGTTGATACAGGTAGCGGTTCTCGGGAAGATCCTTGGGCCGGAAATAGTGATACCATGATTTTGGTGACTGTCAATCCTCAAACAAAAGAAACAACCATGACGAGCTTGGAAAGAGATATCCTAACCAATATTACTTCAGATGGCGAAACAGTCCAAGCAAAATTGAATTCGGCTTATGCTCAAGGCGGTGCCAAGTTAGCCATTAAGACTATTCAAGATCTTTTGAATATCCATATTGACCGCTATGTCATGATCAATATGAAGGGATTGGTTCAATTAGTGGATAAGGTTGGTGGTATCACGGTTAACAATCCATTTGACTTCGATATCTCGATCGAGGATAATGAGCCAGAATATTCGGCTAAGATCGCACCAGGACGTCAGGAGATTAATGGGGATCAAGCTCTCGTTTATTCACGCATGCGCTACCAAGACCCAGAAGGAGACTACGGACGTCAAAAACGCCAACGTGAAGTGATCAAAAAGATTGTTGAGAAAGTTTTAAGCTTCAATAGTTTGAGTCACTACAAAGGAATCATTGAGTCTGTTAGTGACAATATGCAAACCAACATAGCGCTTGACAGTAATAGCCTTCTTCAATTGCTAGGATATAAAGATGCTCTTTCAACGATTCATCAGTACCAGCTGAAAGGAGAAGATGCCACCTTAGCAGATGGCGGAAGTTATCAGATTGTCACTTCAAAACATATCTTGAAAATTCAAAATATCATCCGCAAAGCTTTGGGGATGAAAGAAATTAAAACATTGAAAACCAATGCTTACCTATTAGATGGAGATGAAGAGTTGAAGAATACTTCTTCTCAAAATGATACGCCAGCGGCATCATCTGAGGAAGCACCTGTTTACCAAGAGTTTAACCAACTACCAGTTGTACCATCGACCCAGGATACGGGAGTGGTGACGCCTCAAAGTTCTGTTGCACCAGTGACACCAGTTGCTCCTGCAGCTACAGAGTCGAGCAGTGTGACACCTACGGTACCTTCAGAATAAGAAAAAAACGATTGAGTTTTCTCAATCGTTTTTACTTGGTTGCCAGATGTCTTGAATTTCTTTTAGAGAGGCTGTTGCTTGTTGACTAAATAATTTGGTCTTGTATTGGAAATCCGTTACCAATTCTTGAAGATTGGTCTTTTGGTCTTGGATAATATCCAGATTGCGTTGGATTTTTGCTAGGTTATCTTGAATTCCCTTGACCAATTGGCTGGATTCAGTCACCTCTGTTTTGATTTCTTTGCGGTTTTTTACTAGGTGGTAGCTAATGCTAGCTCCTGTTGCAAACCAAAAGAGATTTTTGAGTTTCATATGGCCTCCTTTTTAACTGTTTTTGATGGTTTCTGCGAGAACTGCTAGTTGTTCAAAATTAGGCTCGTGTTCAGTAAATGAAATGCCAAGCTCATCTTGATCGGAATAGCGAGGGATAATGTGGACATGTGTGTGAAAAACGGTTTGTCCAGAAACTTCTTCCATGTTGCTGATGATATTCATTCCCTTAGCTTGGGTAGCAGCTTCTACTTTTTTAGCAACTTTAGAAACACGTGCAAATAGTTGAGCTGTGGTGGTTTCGTCCATCTCTAGGAGGTTGCGAGCGTGTTTTTTTGGAACCACTAACGTATGACCTGGTGTAACCTGAGAGATGTCCAAAAATGCGAGGACTTCCTCGTCCTCATAGACTTTGGAGGAAGGAATGTCACCAGCTATAATCTTACAAAAAATACAATCATCAACCATAAATACACCTCATTTAGACTAAATTTTGTTATAATATAAGAACATTATACCAGAAATCGGAGAAAATATGTTAGAAATCAACAAGTTGACAGGGGGCTATGTCAACATCCCTGTCCTGAAAGAGGTGAGTTTTTCAGTTCCAGATGGCCAACTGATTGGTTTGATTGGACTAAATGGAGCTGGGAAGTCAACCACGATTAATGAAATTATTGGTCTCCTGCATCCTTATGCTGGGGAAGTACGGATTGACGGCTTGAGTCTTCAAGAAGCTCCAACTGACTATCGTAAAAAAATCGGCTATATTCCAGAAACCCCTAGCCTATATGAAGAATTAACCCTGAGAGAGCATATCGAGACCGTAGCTATGGCCTATGATTTAGACATGGATCAGGTCATGGTGCGCGTCCAGCCTTTGTTGGAACGATTCCGTTTGGCTGAAAAATTAGATTGGTTCCCGACCCAGTTTTCAAAAGGGATGAAGCAAAAGGTCATGATTATTTGTGCCTATGCAGTGGATCCAAGTCTTTATATTGTCGATGAACCCTTTTTGGGATTGGATCCTGTTGCGATTGCAGATTTGATTCAGTTATTGGCCGATGAGAAAGCAAAAGGAAAATCGATTTTGATGAGTACCCACGTTCTGGATTCGGCTGAAAAGATGTGTGATGGTTTTGTGATCCTACATAAGGGTCAGATCCGAGCAAAAGGGACCTTGGACGAGCTGCGCTCAACTTTTGGGGATGAGAAAGCAAGTCTAAATGATATCTACATGACCTTGACAGAAGAGGAAACAGCATGAAAGAGTTGATGAAAAAACGGCAAGAAACGTTTCGAACTCAATGTGTAAAATATAGCCGCTATGTTCTCAATGATCATTTCGTCCTCTTTATGCTGATTTTCATAGGATTTTTGGCGGTTCAATACAGCCAATTCTTGCAAGATCTACCCAAAGATACAAGCCTGATCCGCTGGAGTCTCATGATTGGCTTGCTCCTCTTGGTTCCGATAGGCTCCATTGCGACCTACTTAGAGAAGCCCGATGCTTTATTCCTTTTAGTAAAGGAAGAGGAAGTGAAACGTTATATCAAAGGGCAGGCCAAGAAGTCTTTTGTGTTTTGGTTTTTGATTCAAAGTGTTGTCCTTCTATTATTTGTGCCTCTTCTTCTGGCAACGGGGCTGGATAAACTTGCTATTGTAGCCTATATCCTTGTCTTAGGAGTGGCTAAAGGGGCTGTTTTTAGCTGGAAGAAAGCGCGCTTCTACCAGGATGGAAATTTGAATTGGACCTTAGCCATTGCTCGTGAGAATGCAAGGAAACAATTGATCCTTCGCTTCTTTGCCTTGTTTACAACGGTGAAAGGGATCACTAATAGTGTCAAAAGAAGAGCTTACTTGGATGGTTTCTTAGGGCTTCTTCCCAAAACACATGGCAATACGTGGCTTCACTTATATACGCGCTCCTTCCTACGGAATGGAGATCTTTTCTCTATGACTCTCCGACTCTTGGCTCTTTCCATTCTCGCTATCATCTTTATTCCCCAACCTCTCGTAGTGATTGCCCTTGTAGCCTTGCTCAATTACTTGGTTATTTTTCAATTACTGGGGCTTTACAGTGCTTTTGATTACCAACCCTTGACTCTCCTTTTCCCGATGAAAAAGGGTAGTAAAAAGGCAGGGTTGAACAAAACGATTCAGCTGGTCATGGGGATGATAACGGTGATAGAAGGGGGAATTGGCCTGGTCTTTATTTCAGATAAAGTCCTGTTGTTAGGCTTATTGGCTTATACAGTTGCTTTAATCCTACTCTATCTTCCATTTAAGATGGCGCGCTTGGTTGACGAAAGTCGTTAAAATTAGTAAAATAGATTGGAAACTTTTTACGGAGGAAAAGATGGACTCGAATGAAAAAGAGCTAAGCCTCACCCCAATTCCTGGGAAGAGTGGGAAGGCCTACATGGGGACCTACCCAGATGGTGGGCGCGTTTTTGTAAAAATGAATACGACCCCAATCCTTGCGGGTCTAGCAAAAGAACAGATTGCTCCTCAATTGTTATGGAGTCGACGATTGCCAGATGGAAATGTGATGAGTGCCCAAGAATGGTTGAATGGGGAAATTCTCACGCCAAATGGGATGTCAAAAAAACAAGTGGTCAATATTTTAACGAGATTGCACCGTTCTAGACCTTTGATGACCCAATTGAAAAAACTTGGCTATCCTGTGGAATCTCCATTAGAATTGCTCAATTCTTGGAGCAACCGGTTGCCAATTGCCCTACGTCAGAACCACTATATCCAATCAGTCGTAAAGAATTTACGTAAGACAGTGCCTGCCTTTCGGGAGGATTATGCGACGATCGTCCACGGAGATGTTCGTCATAGTAACTGGATTGAGACAGAGAGCGGCTTGATTTATCTAGTCGATTGGGACTCTGTTCGTTTGACAGACCGGATGTTGGATGTGGCGCATATCTTGAGTCACTATATCCCAGATTCTAATTGGCGCGATTGGTTAGGCTATTATGGCTACAAGTACAATCAAAAAGTATTTGATAAACTCTATTGGTTTGGTCAATACTCTTTCTTGTGCCAAATTGCTAAATACTATGAAAATAATGATTTAGAAAATGTCAATCGCGAGATCTATGCTCTGCGCAATTTCCGGTTGAAATATGGAAAGGAAATATGAGAGTTAGAAATCGCAAGGGAGCGACTGAATTATTAGAAGCGAACCCGCAATATGTGGTCCTAAATCCAGAAGATGCCAAGGGAAAATGGCATGAAATTTTCGGGAATGACCATCCTATTCATATCGAAGTGGGTAGCGGAAAAGGGGCCTTTATTACTGGGATGGCCAAGGCCAATCCAGAGATCAACTACATCGGAATTGATATTCAAAAATCAGTCTTGAGTTATGCTTTAGATAAGGTCTTAGAAGCTGATGTTCCTAATATTAAATTGCTTTGGGTAGACGGGGATAGCTTGACCAACTATTTTGAAGATGGAGAAATCGATCAACTCTATCTGAATTTTTCAGATCCTTGGCCTAAGAAACGTCATGAGAAGCGTCGTTTAACATACAAGACCTTCTTGGATACCTTCAAGCAAATTCTTCCAGAACATGGGGAGATTCACTTTAAAACAGACAACCGAGGTTTGTTTGAATACAGTTTGGTGAGTTTTTCGCAATATGGAATGACTTTGAAGGGAGTCTGGTTAGACCTTCATGCTAGTGACTTTGAGGGCAATGTCATGACGGAATATGAGAAGAAGTTCTCAAGTAAAGGCCAGGTCATTTACCGTGTAGAAGCACAGTTTTAGCATATTCCTTGCAATCATTGGGAAATCGTGCTATAATACATTAAATGAATAGAAAAGGAGAGGCGGGGAAATATCTTCGCCTCTTATCTATGAGGAGGTGGCAACCATCGCAACGATTGTTGACTTAGTAACAGAAGTGATTCAGCCAGCTATAAAGGAACCATTTGAATTGGTTGATGTTGAATATGGCAAAATGGGTGGTGACTACGTCTTAAGCATTTTCGTAGACAAACCAGAAGGGATCACACTGAATGATACAGCGGATTTGACAGAAATCATTAGCCCGCTATTGGATCAAATCAAACCAGATCCATTTCCAGAACAGTACTTTTTAGAAGTTACCAGTCCTGGCTTGGAGAGACCTTTGAAAACCAAGGAAGCACTCGAGAGAGCTGTTGGCAAGTATGTCAATATCAGCTTGTATAAGGCTGTTGAAAAGCAAAAGGTCTTTGAGGGGAACTTGGTAGGTTTTGAAGAGGATGTTTTGACCATTGAGTATATGGATAAAACACGAAAGAAAACTGTAGAAATTCCTTATAACCTTGTGTCCAAAGCAAGGTTGGCTGTAAAATTGTAACAGAATGAAAGAAAGGATGCCTTTATAGTAGAGGCAAGAAAAACATGAGTAAAGAAATGCTAGAAGCCTTCCGCATTTTGGAAGAAGACAAAGGGATCAAAAAAGAAGATATCATCGAAGCCGTCACAGAATCATTGCGTTCAGCTTATCGCCGTCGTTATGGACAATCAGAAAGTGCAGCGATTGAATTCAATGAAAAAACTGGAGATTTCCGTGTTTATACGGTTCGTGAAGTGGTGGATGAAGTCTTTGATAGCCGTTTAGAAATCAGCTTGAAGGATGCCTTAGCCATTAGCTCTGCTTATGAGTTGGGGGACAAGATCAAGTTTGAAGAAGCACCAGCTGAATTTGGTCGTGTAGCAGCTCAATCTGCTAAACAAACGATCATGGAAAAAATGCGTAAGCAAACGCGCACCATCACCTATAACACTTATAAAGAACATGAAAATGAAATCATGAGTGGAACGGTGGAGCGCTTTGACAATCGATTTATCTATGTCAATCTTGGCTCAATCGAAGCTCAATTGTCTAAGCAAGACCAAATTCCAGGAGAAGTGTTCCAATCTCATGATCGAATTGAAGTATTTGTCTACAAGGTAGAAGATAATCCACGTGGTGTCAATGTCTTTGTTAGCCGAAGCCATCCTGAAATGATCAAACGTTTGATGGAACAGGAAATTCCTGAAGTCTATGATGGAACTGTTGAGATTATGAGTGTAGCGCGTGAAGCTGGAGATCGTACAAAAGTTGCGGTTCGTAGCCATAACCCAAACGTAGATGCGATTGGGACTATCGTTGGTCGTGGTGGATCGAATATTAAAAAGATTACCAGCAAGTTCCACCCAGCTCGATACGATCAGAAATTAGACCGTATGGTTCCGACAGAAGAAAATATCGATGTCATCGAATGGGTTCCAGATCCAGCTGAATTTATCTACAATGCGATCGCCCCTGCAGAAGTGGACCAAGTTATTTTTGATGATGAAGATAGCAAACATGCTCTCGTTGTGGTTCCAGATAATAAACTATCTCTTGCCATTGGTCGTCGTGGTCAAAACGTTCGTTTGGCAGCTCATTTGACTGGTTACCGCATCGATATCAAATCTGCTAGTGAGTTCGAAGAAATGGAAGCAGCTCAAGAAACTTTTGAAGACCAAGTAGAAAGTGGCGAAGAGCAAGTCGATTAAGAGAGGGAGGGAACATGGTAAAAACAAGAAAAATCCCTTTAAGAAAATCTGTCGTTTCAAATGAAATTATTGATAAGCGCGATTTGCTCCGCATTGTCAAAAATAAAGAAGGACAAGTCTTTATCGATCCAACTGGCAAAGCCAATGGTCGAGGCGCTTACATCAAGCTAGACAATGAAGAAGCGGCACTTGCTAAGAAAAAGAAAGTTTTTAATCGTAGCTTTAATATGGAAGTGGAAGAAGCTTTCTATGATGAATTGATTGCTTATGTAGATCATAAGGTGAAGAGAAGAGAGTTAGGCCTTGAATAAGCAAAAGATAAGTAATTTGTTAGGCTTGGCGCAAAGAGCAGGAAAACTAATTTCTGGAGAAGAACTCGTGATCAAAGCAATCCAGGAAGAAAAAGCAAAATTAGTTTTTCTGGCAAATGATGCAGCTAGTAACCTGACAAAAAAGGTGACAGATAAGGGTCACTATTATGAGGTTCAAGTATCTACCGTGTTTTCAACACTAGAATTAAGCACTGCAATTGGACGTGCCCGGAAGGTCGTCGCTGTTGTAGATGCTGGATTTTCAAAGAAAATGAGGTCTCTTATGGAATAGAAGAGGAGGACAGCAATTGTCTAAGAAAAGATTATACGAAATTGCCAAAGAATTGGGCAAGGAAAGTAAGGAAGTCGTCACTCGTGCGAAAGAATTAGGTTTTGACGTCAAGAGTCATGCATCTAGTGTCGATACTGATGTTGCTGAAAAGCTGATCAAGAGCTTTGCAGCGAAAAAAGAAACAGTCGAAAAGAAAGTAGCAGAAGTGGCTGCCAAGACAACGGCTGTCGCAGAGAAAAAAGAAGCAGCGCCTGTCAAAAAAGAAGGAGCAACTGAGACAAAATCAGTAACGCCAGCTGCTAAACCAAAGAGTCGTAACTTTAAAGCGGAACGAGAAGCGCGTGCAAAAGAACAGGCTGAACGTAGGAAACAACAAGACAATCGTCCAAAACGTGATCGCAAAGATAATCAGCGTCATGGTGACAACCGAAATCAACGACCACAAGAGCGAAATGAACAGCGAAATCAAGGTTCTGAGCGTCGTAATAACCGACCAGATCAAAGACGTAGTGCACAACCCCAAGTGGCACCAAAAGTTGATTTCAAAGCGCGTGCAGCAGCACTGAAAGCTGAACAAAATGCTGAATACGCACGTGGAAGTGAAGATCGCTACAAACAACAAGCTGCAAAAGCAGAACAAGAACGTCAACAGCGCCGGAAACGGGTAGAAGCACCAGAAGTGAAAGCACCTGTACAGGAGCCAGCTGTTGAGAACCATACAAAACCAGCTGTTGCTGCTGCTCCAGCTCAAGTCGATACACGTCGGAAGAAACAAGCGCGACCAGATAAGAAACGCGATGATTTTGATCGTGAAGAAGATGGTCCAAGAAAACAACAAAGGAATCGAAATAGTCAAAATCAAGTGAGAAATCAGAGAAATAGTAACTGGAATAACAATAAGAAAAATAAAAAAGGAAAGAACAACCGTAATGATGCTCCAAAACCAGTAACAGAGCGTAAATTCCATGAATTACCAAGTGAATTTGAGTATACGGATGGAATGACGGTTGCCGAAATCGCAAAACGCATCAAGCGTGAACCGGCTGAAATCGTCAAGAAACTCTTTATGATGGGAGTCATGGCGACTCAAAATCAATCGCTGGATGGAGATACGATTGAACTCTTGATGGTGGATTATGGAATTGAAGCCAAGAAAAAGGTTGAAGTGGACAATGCCGATATCGAACGCTTCTTCGTTGAAGATGGTTATTTGAATCCAGATGAGTTGGTAGAGCGTCCACCAGTTGTCACCATCATGGGACACGTTGACCACGGTAAAACTACCCTTTTGGATACTCTTCGTAATTCACGTGTAGCAACAGGTGAAGCGGGAGGAATCACCCAGCACATCGGTGCCTACCAAATCGTGGAAAATGGTAAGAAGATTACCTTCTTGGATACACCTGGACACGCGGCCTTTACTTCTATGCGGGCGCGTGGTGCATCTGTTACGGATATTACCATCTTGGTCGTAGCGGCAGATGACGGGGTGATGCCTCAGACTATCGAAGCTATTAACCACTCAAAAGCGGCGAATGTCCCAATCATTGTGGCTATTAACAAGATTGATAAACCAGGTGCCAACCCAGAACGTGTCATCGGTGAATTGGCGGAACATGGGGTTATGTCAACTGCCTGGGGTGGCGATTCTGAGTTTGTAGAAATCTCAGCTAAGTTCAACCAAAATATCGATGAACTCTTGGAAACGGTCCTTCTTGTGGCTGAAATCCAAGAACTCAAGGCAGATCCAACTGTTCGTGCCATCGGTACCGTTATCGAAGCGCGTTTGGATAAAGGAAAAGGTGCAGTGGCAACCCTCCTTGTTCAACAAGGTACCTTGAATGTTCAAGACCCAATCGTTGTCGGAAATACCTTTGGACGTGTCCGTGCCATGACCAATGACCTTGGACGTCGTGTGAAGGTTGCAGGACCATCTACTCCGGTTTCTATCACTGGTTTGAACGAAGCGCCAATGGCGGGTGACCACTTTGCGGTTTATGAAGATGAAAAATCAGCGCGTGCAGCGGGTGAAGAACGTGCCAAACGTGCTCTGATGAAACAACGTCAAGCAACCAACCGCGTCAGCCTTGAAAATCTCTTTGATACCTTGAAGGCTGGGGAAGTGAAATCCGTTAATGTCATCATTAAAGCCGATGTACAAGGTTCGGTTGAAGCTCTTGCTGCTTCCCTTCAAAAGATTGAAGTAGAAGGTGTGAAAGTGACCATCGTTCACTCAGCAGTTGGTGCGATCAACGAATCAGACGTGACCCTTGCAGAAGCTTCAAATGCCTTCATCATCGGATTTAACGTCCGTCCTACTCCACAAGCACGTCAACAAGCTGAAGCTGACGAGGTGGAAATCCGTCTTCACTCAATCATCTACAAAGTGATTGAAGAAATGGAAGATGCCATGAAGGGTATGTTGGATCCTGAGTTCGAAGAGAAAGTGATCGGGGAAGCAGTTATTCGTGAAACCTTTAAAGTCTCAAA
Source organism: Streptococcus sp. HMSC076C09 (assembly GCF_001837905.1). NCBI lineage: Bacteria > Bacillati > Bacillota > Bacilli > Lactobacillales > Streptococcaceae > Streptococcus > Streptococcus sp. HMSC076C09. The sequence continues at coordinate 56,699 of NZ_KV834622.1, read as the reverse complement.
AGTGGGTACCATTGGTGGATTTATGGTCCTTAGTGGTAAGGTTACACGTGATTCCAAAGTCCGTGTCATTCGTGACGGTGTCGTGATCTATGACGGAGCTCTTGCAAGCTTGAAACACTTCAAAGATGATGTCAAAGAGATCACAAATGGTCGTGAAGGTGGATTGATGATTGAAGGCTACAATGATATCAAGACAGACGATACCATTGAAGCCTACATCATGGAAGAAATTAAAAAATAAGAGGCTGACTAGGAAAAAAGAGGAATTTTCTCTGATTTCCTAGTTTTTAAACACAAAGCAGAAAGGAGTTCCTATGGCAAGTCATTTTCGGACAGATCGAGTAGGGATGGAAATCAAGCGTGAAGTCAATGAGATTTTACAAAAGAAAGTCCGTGACCCGCGTGTTCAAGGCGTTACTATTACGGATGTTCAAATGCTAGGTGATTTGTCTATGGCCAAAGTGTATTATTCAATTATGAGTGATTTGGCTTCAGACAATCAAAAGGCTCAGACAGGCCTTGAAAAAGCAACAGGAACCATCAAGCGTGAATTAGGTCGGAATCTGAAATTGTACAAGATTCCAGATCTTACTTTTGTGAAAGACGAATCCATCGAATACGGGAATAAGATCGATGAGATGTTGCGCAATTTGAACAAAGACTAGAGAGGTTGGAAATTTTCCACGCCCAGATTGAAAGACAAAGTCTTCTTAGAAACTTTCCTTAGGTGAGTACGGACGTCAGCGAACTTCTTTGAAGTTCCATGACTAATTATTGAGCCTAAGGTCTCAATAATTCCGAGTACCTGAAACTATTAAGTTTCAGGTACTTTTCTCACGACGAAAAGTTTCAGTAGATGATTGAATCACTCTAACGAGTAACATTTCTTTTTATAGAATTTATTAGATTTATAAAAAAGAATAGTTTGTCTACAGTCTCGGGTTGGAAATTTTCCACCCTCTTTTTTTGGCTCTTAAAACGAGGAAAATAAAACAGAAGGAAAAACGGTTTCAAAAAATAATAGAAATTTACAGAAATCTCTTGTGTGATTGGAAATTATCCTTTACAATAGGAGAGGAGTTTTATTTCTGATCTCAAATTTGGAGGAATGAACATGTCGATTAACTGGCAGGAAATTGTATTTAACTTTTTGGGAGGCCTGGGGCTCTTTCTCTATAGTATTAAAACCATGGGAGAAGGCTTGCAACAGGCTGCAGGAGATCGACTTCGATACTATATTGATAAATATACGAGTAATCCCTTTCTAGGGGTTCTAGTAGGGATTGGGATGACTGCCTTGATTCAGTCGAGTTCAGGGGTTACAGTGATTACGGTCGGTCTGGTGAGTGCAGGACTTCTAACCCTCCGTCAAGCTATTGGTATTGTTATGGGGGCCAATATTGGAACGACTATTACCTCCTTTATCATTGGTTTTAAATTAGGAGACTACGCTCTTCCCATGCTCTTTATCGGAGCGGTTTGTCTCTTCTTTACCAAAAATCGTTTGGTTAATAATGTTGGACGAATCGTTTTTGGTGTCGGTGGTATCTTCTTTGCCCTCAACTTGATGAGTGGGGCTATGGAACCTCTTAAAGATTTGCAAGTCTTTCGTGACTATATGGTGCAGTTAAGTAAAAGTCCTATCTTGGGTGTCTTTGTTGGATCAGGCTTAACACTTTTGATTCAGGCCTCTTCTGCAACCATTGGTATCTTGCAAAATCTCTATGCTAGTCATTTGATTGACCTGAAAGGAGCCCTCCCAGTTCTCTTTGGTGATAATATCGGAACGACCATTACAGCTATCATTGCTTCCTTGGGAGCTAATATTGCGGCCAAACGTGTGGCAGGTGCCCATGTAGCCTTTAATGTTATCGGAACCATTATCTGTCTTGTCTTCCTTGTTCCGTTTACCTCTTTGATTCAATGGTTTGAAACGACTCTTCATTTATCCCCAGAAATGACCATAGCCTTTGCTCACGGAACCTTTAATATAACCAATACCATCATCCAGTTCCCATTCATTGGAGCTTTGGCATACTTTGTGACCAAGCTGATTCCTGGTGAGGATGAGGTTGTCAAATATGAACCGCTCTACTTGGATGAAAACTTGATCACCCAAGCGCCTTCGATTGCTCTTGGAAATGCGAAAAAAGAGTTGCTTCATTTAGGTGGATATGCAGACAAAGCTTTTAATCTTTCTTATGATTATATTGTTCATCAAAATGAGAAAACAGCTGAAAAGGGTCATAAGACAGAAGAAGCCATCAATACCATTGATGATGATTTGACTCGCTACCTGATTCGTTTGTCAAGTGAAGCCTTGAGTCCGAGAGAAAGTGAAGTTCTCACCAATATCTTGGATTCTTCACGGGATTTGGAGCGGATTGGAGATCACGCGGAAGCCTTGATCAATCTGACCGATTATTTAATTCGTAAGAAAGTGGTCTTTTCAGAAGCGGCCTTGGCTGAATTGGAAGATATTTACAACCAAACCCATCAATTTGTAGAGGATGCCTTAAAAGCTGTTGAGAACAATGATGTGAGTCTTGCAAACCAATTGGTAGCACGTCACGAGGCAATTGAAAAGTTGGAGAAAAGACTTCGGAAAACCCATATTCGTCGTTTGAACCAAGGCGAATGTACACCTCAAGCCGGAGTAAACTTTATTGATATCATTTCTCACTATACACGTGTTGCAGACCATGCCATGAATCTCGCTGAAAAAGTACAAATCGAGCAAATTTAAGGAACGTCAAACAGAGTAAGTAGGAAGCTTACTCTGTTTTTTGTTGGATTCTATTCAAAAATAGGTCTAGACCATTTACAAATGGAAGTGAAAGCGTTATAATATGTATGAATATAAATGGAACACAGTTCCTACAATGGAAAGGACGATTTTATGTCTACATATATTAAAGCAGATCAATTTTATTATCCACATGGGGTTCGCCGCGGAGGCTATTTGGAGCTTGTTGATGGCAAGTTTGGAAAACATGTGGAAAGCTTACCAGAAGGTGCGGATGTGCTGGATTATTCTGGTTACAGCATTGCGCCTGGCCTCGTAGATACCCATATTCACGGATTTGGTGGGGTAGATGTGATGGATAACAATATCGAAGGCACTCTCCATACCATGAGTGAAGGGCTCTTGAGTACAGGGGTTACGAGCTTTTTGCCTACGACCTTGACTTCCTCTTACGAACAACTTTTGGCAGTAACTGAAAATATCGGTGCACGATACAAAGAAGCAACAGGAGCTAAGATTCGCGGGATTTATTTTGAAGGCCCTTATTTTACAGAAAAATACAAGGGAGCTCAAAACCCATCTTATATGAAGGATCCAAGTATGGAAGAATTCCGGGCTTGGCAAAAAGCTGCCAATGGTCTGTTGAATAAGATTGCCCTTGCTCCCGAGCGTGAAGGGGTGGAAGAATTTGTTCGGACCATTACAGGAGAAGGAGTGACTGTCGCTCTGGGACACTCCAATGCTACTTTTGAAGAAGCTAAAAAAGCGGTTGATGCAGGTGCGAGTGTCTGGGTACATGCCTACAATGGTATGCGTGGTTTGACGCACCGTGAACTCGGTATGGTTGGTGCCATGTATGAGTTGCCTCATACTACAGCAGAGTTGATCTGTGATGGCCATCACGTGGATCCACTAGCGTGTGATATCCTGATGAAACAAAAAGGCAAAGAAAATGTTGCCTTGATTACGGACTGTATGACAGCTGGGGGCTTAGAAGACGGGGACTACATGCTTGGGGAATTCCCAGTCGTGGTTGCTGAAGGGACTGCTCGCTTGAAATCAACTGGTAATCTAGCTGGCTCAATCTTGAAATTGAAAGATGGATTAAAAAATGTTGTAGAGTGGGGGATTGCTAACCCTCACGAAGCAGTGATGATGGCCAGCCTCAATCCGGCAAAATCAGTCCATATTGATGATGTTTGTGGTCAAATTCGAGAAGGATATGACGCGGACTTCATCGTGCTTGATCAAAATTTGGATCTGGTTGCGACCTATCTCGATGGGGTCAAACGTTACCAAGCTACCAATTAGATTCAAGAATCGAAGATAGAATACTTCCTCTCTAAGTCATACCTAGAGAGGTTTTTGTTTACCGATGGTAGTGCAATTTTGTGAATGCTGTCTTTTCATGCTATAATGGGAATTGAAATGTGAGGTAGCTTATGAAGGCAATTGATATACGTTTTTTATTGATGGGAATTTTTTTCTTGCTCTATGGGATTGTAAGAAAAAATATCTTTATTGTGATTGTTGGTGGGGCATTTTTACTCTATAGTTTTTATAGCAAGAAGATGGAGCCAACCAAGAAAAATATTTTTAAGCCAGAGCTCAAGCTTCGAGGGCCTAAGAAACCGAAATCGAAGAAAGGAAAGAAAAAATGAATCATTATCGTTTAAATAATGGGGTGGAGATTCCTGTATTGGGATTTGGAACTTGGAAAGCAGCGGATGGAGAAGAAGCCTATCAAGCTGTGTTAGCTGCTTTAAAAGCAGGTTATCGCCATATCGATACAGCTGCGATTTATCAAAATGAAGAGAGTGTGGGTCGTGCGATCAAGGATAGTGGTCTTAAGCGCGAAGACTTGTTTATTACTACCAAACTTTGGAATACGAATCATACTTATGAAGAGGCCCAAGCTGCTTTGGAAGTGTCTCTTGAAAAACTGGGCTTAGATTATGTCGATCTATATTTGATTCATTGGCCAAATCCAAAGCCCCTTCGAGAAAATGATGCTTGGAAAAAACGAAATGCTGAGGTTTGGCGAGCCATGGAAGATATGCTAGCTGTTGGTAAGGTTCGGGCTATTGGCATTAGCAATTTTCTTCCTCATCATTTGGAAGCGCTCCTTGAAACAGCTCGGGTCATCCCGTCTGTGAACCAAATTCGTCTAGCACCTGGGGTTTACCAAAGCGAAGCCATCGCAGCGAGTCGCAAGCATGGCATTTTACTAGAGGCTTGGGGACCTTTTGGCCAAGGAGAATTGTTCCAAAATGAACAAGTAAAAGAAATGGCTACTAAATATGGAAAGACCGTCGCCCAACTAGCCCTGGCTTGGAGTTTACAAGAAGGTTTCCTTCCATTGCCCAAATCGGTTACGCCTGAGCGGATTGCGAGTAATTTAAATTGCTTTGATTTTGAATTGACGGCAGATGATATGGAACTCCTTCGCCATCTTCCGGTTGAAGCAGGTGCACCAGATCCGGACACCAAAGATTTTTAAGAGAGAATTTCTATTTATTAATGAAAACCGAGGACAGTTTCGTTCTCGGTTTTTAAGATCCTTTCAATGATTAAATAATTTTAAAAATCCAATAAAAACAGATGTTCTATAATACTTTCCCATACTAATTTACATTTTTCCGAACGAAAATAAATTAATAGTTAGTAATATTCGTAAATGTTACATTTGTGTTACATTTTGTTTTTTGAATGAATTTTCAGATAATTTTGCGTTATAATAGTTACTATTAAAATAAAAGGGGAGTTTCTATGAATAGACAAGAACGTTTTTCATTAAGAAAATACAAATTTGGTGTAGCCTCAGTTTTATTAGGGGCTGTTTTGGTATTTGGATCTGCACAAGCGAGTGCTGAAGAACAAGCGGCCAGCCAAACGAGTGCTGGAACACAGCTTGTAGCCACTACTCAACAGGCACCTGCTGAAGAAGAGCATTCACAAGCAACAGAAGCAAGTAAAGCAGTTGCTAGTGAGAAAGTAGAAGTTGCAAAAGAAGCAACAGTTGCTGATAAGACAACGAATACAACAGAAGCAGCTCTTGTTGAAAAAACAGAAGCTCCTAAAGAGGCAGCTACTGTTCCAGAAACAAAACCGGAAGTAGCGGAAAAACCTGTAGAAAAAGCAACAGCAGTGGCTACTGCGACAAGTTCGGAAACAACGAATCGTCATGAGGCAGCTGAAAAACCTCAAAGCATCGAAAGTGACGAAATTATTACTGTTCCCCAAACCTGGAAGCAAGGCTATAAAGGGGAAGGGATGGTTGTCGCCGTCATCGACTCTGGCTTGGATGTGAACCATGAGGTTCTTCGGATTACCGATCCTTCAAAAGCTAAGTTTAAAAACCAAGAAGAAATCGAAGCTGCTAAGAAAGCGGCAGGAATCGATTATGGTAAATGGTACAACGACAAGGTTGTCTACGCTTATGACTACTTTGATGGGACCGACAATATCAAAGAGGCTGAAAGAGATTCCCATGGGATGCACGTTACAGGGATTGCAACAGGGAATCCTGATAAAGCAGCAGGAAACGGAGAAAAGATCTATGGTGTAGCACCAGAAGCGCAAGTTATGTTTATGCGTGTCTTCTCAGATCGCCAAAAAACAACGGGATCTGCTCTTTATGTAAAAGCAATTGATGATGCTGTAGCTCTTGGTGCAGATACTATCAACATGAGTCTTGGTTCTACGACTGGTTCTACGGTCAATGCGGATTCAGATATTGTGGATGCCATTAAACGGGCGCGCGCTAAAGGCGTATCTGTCTTAATTTCTGCAGGAAATAGCAATAGCTTTGGAAATGGTTACTCAAGACCTTCTGCTGAAAATCCAGATTATGGTTTGGTCGGAAATCCTTCAACAGTAGAGGACTCCATCTCTGTTGCTTCTATCAATAATAATGTTATTACGACAGAAGTGTTTGAAGTCAAAGGCCTTGAAGGCAATGCGGAAGCGGATAACGGTAAGTTTGATTACAGTAAATCTGCTGCAGACGCTGATTTTGAAAAAGGCAAAGAGTACGAATATGTGTCAGTTGGTCTTGGAAAAGAAGATGATTTCAAAGATCTGGATCTTACCGGTAAATTAGCCTTAATCCAACGCGGGGAAATTCCATTCTCAGAAAAGATTGCGAATGCCTTCCATCATGGTGCAGCAGGAGCTTTGGTCTACAATAATGTGGAAGGATCGAACCTTGGAATGGCAATTGAAGGAGATGCGAAAAAGATCCCATCTGTCTTTATTTCAAAACGTTATGGGGAAGCTCTTAAGGCAGGTTCCTACAAAATTGTCTTTAACAATACTATGGCCAACCGTCCATCTCCAGAAGCAGACCAATTGTCTGATTTCTCAAGCTGGGGAGTGACAACCGATGGTCAGTTGAAACCAGATGTCACAGCACCTGGTGGGAATATCTTCTCTTCTTTAAATGACAATACCTACGGGGATATGAGTGGTACTAGTATGGCTTCACCTCACGTGGCAGGTGTCGCCGCCTTGGTCAAAGAATACCTTGTGAAGAACCATCCAGAATTGACTCCTGAACAAGTTTCTGCAACTGTGAAAGCCTTGATTATGTCTACGGCTAAACCACATGTTAACAAAGAAACCGGTGTCTATACGTCTCCACGCCAACAAGGAGCAGGGGTTGTAGACACAGCCGCAGCCGTTTCAACAGACTTGTATGTGACTGGTGAAAACAACTATCCAAGCGTTACTCTTGGTAATGTTGGAGATAGCTTTACCTTTGATGTCACAGTCCACAATATTTCAGATACCGATCGTACCTTGAAAATGTTGGTGAATACTGACACAGATGAAGTGAAGGATGGTAAATTTACCCTACGTCCACGTAAATTAACAGAAACTGCTTGGCCTGAAGTAACCGTGAAAGCACATAGTTCTGAAACAGTTACAGTGAAAGTCGACACAAGTAAATTCACAGAAGAATTAAGCAAAGAAATGCCAAATGGCTATTTCCTTGAAGGATTTGTTCGTTTTGTCGATCCAGCAGATGATGGGGATGTAGTTAGCTTGCCGTTTATGGGATTCAAGGGAGAATTCCAAAACCTTCCAGCTGTTGAAAAACCAATCTATGATTTGGTTCGCGAAGGAAAAGATGGCTTCTACTATCATGTTCCAAAAGATTTGAATATCTCCTCTAGTGCCAATGTTTCTGCGCTTGTTACCCTGCAAAATGACCTTCTCCTCACACAAGGAAAACGAGATGGTCGTCGGATTACAGTTCTTGGTATTGAAGAAAATGCGGAAGGTACACATTCTCTTCAATTAGATGAGAATGGGAATGTTCGCATTGCCATTTCGCCAAATGAAGATGGAAATAAAGACCTCGTTGAATACAAGACAGTCGCTCTTCGAAATATTGAAAACCTTCGTGCAACTGTTTATGCAGCAAGTGATACGGAACATAAAAATCCATTGTGGGAAGGAACTCCATCTGACCATCGTAAGAACTTCTTCAACGGTGACCAAAAGAACCCACGCAGCTACACATTAGCTAATACTACTTGGAATGGTATTGATGCGAATGGGAATGCAGTAGCAGATGGTCTATATGATTATGTCATTCGTTACACACCGATGGTTCCTGGTGCTGAAGAGCAATCAACGACCTTTAAGGTTCAAGTTGATACTCAAAAACCAGTGATCACATCTGGATATATTCGCTTTAAAGATGGGGCACAACAGTTTGTAGCTCGTAAAGCCAAAGATGTTGGAGACGGCGGAATCTTATCTGAAAAACTCGTTTACGTCACACCATTTGATGATAAGGGAACAATGGTCCAAACTAGTGATGATAAGAATGGTACTCGTGCGCTTGAAAATTATCATGTGATCAAGGCCAATGCAGATGGTAGCTTCGATCTTCCTGAAAACATCGATAAGAAGAATATCTACTACTATGTAGAAGACTTTGCGGGGAACGTAGACTATGTTTCACTAGCTGATTTAGTTCGGGATCAAAATAGTGGTCGTATTCAAATTGCAGTGCGTGATGCTAAGACAAACAAAGATATAGATACCATGTATGTGTATCGTATCAAGGACAGCAATGGTCAATATGTAACGGTTGATAAAACAAAAGATATTAACTTCTTGAACTTTGGTCATTATACTGCAGAAATCTTTACGTATGATCGTACAGAAGTGAAATTTGTCAGCAGCTTGACCCAAGAATTTGATTTGACAGAGGATAATAGTTTCCAAACGATTGCTTTTCTTGCCAATACTTTAGAATATGCACCAGTTAGCATCAGCTTTGATCAACCGGTTTCAAAAGCAGCTACGATCGTATTAAAAGGGGCAGATGGTGAAAACTTTGTCTTGCCTGCTGAAAAATATGGTAAAAATGGCTTTGGTAAATCTGTAGCAACTGGTCAATATACCTTGGTTGCAACTCTTCCTACAGGCTATGAACTAGCTGAGGAAGCACCAGTGATTTCAGTTGTCGCAGGGCGCAACAACAATTACCGTATTGGAGTGATCTCAAAAGTGGATCTCTTAGCTGCTTTGAACAACCAAGCAGATGTTACAAAGACAGCGCAATACTTCAATGCCAGTGCGGATAAGAAGGAAGCCTATGATCAAGCCTTGCAAGCGGCCCAAGCAGCCTTGACCAACAAGGTTAGTCAAGAGCAAGTCAACCAAGCTCTAGCTAGTCTTGAAGCTGCCAGCCAAGCTTTGGATGGGAAAGATTCAAACGTTGCGGCCTTGAAAGAAGCGATGCAGGCTTACGATGCTACGACAAAAACTGGTCGTTATGCCAATGCCAAAGAAAAAGTACGTCGCGACTACGATCGTGCTTTCCAAACAGTAGCCTTGCTTGCAGTTGATCCAACTGTGAAACAAGAACAAATCAATCAAGCACTTGCTGAGCTTAGCCGTGCAGAAGGAAAATTAAACGGGAAAGCAACTGATTTTTCAAGTCTTGAAAAATACATCAAGGAAGAATTGAAGTTCCAAGAAAAGAATGCGAAATTCATCTATGCTGGAAATGAAGAAAAAGAAGCTTACCTAGTAGCCTTCAAGGATGCACAAACCATCCTTTCAAATCCAGGAGCAAGCCAACAAGATGTGAAAGATGCTTTGACAGCCTTGAAGAATGCCAAGAAAAAACTTCATGGTAAAAAACCAAAAGCTGCAAGACGTCCATAAGAAAAACAACATTGTTTGTTAGCCTAAAATCCGTATGAAACGATTGTTTCATGCGGATTTTAATTTACAAGTCACTAAAAATCTGCTATAATACTAGTCAAGAAAGAAGGGCTTACGGCGTTTTTCTAGCGAGCTTGGGATAGTGAGAGCCAAGTAGAGCAAGGTAAGCAAGTGGCGCTTTCTCTCAGTAAAAAGCTGAGTAAAGTAAAATAAAATGAAGTAATAAATTAGGGTGGAACCGCGTTTCTAACGCCCCTAGGTCATAGACTTAGGAGCAGAGACACGGTTCTTTTTGTATCCTAAGTCACAAGAAACTTTATGAATAAGGAGTATTCAATGTCAAAAAAACTAACCTTTCACTGCGTTAGTGGCAGATACCTCCTTACAGTCGGACTGCCCAACGCTCAGCATTAAGGTGCCTGAGCTAGACGCAGTACTAACTCGTCTTGCCTCGTATGATCAACGAGACAGACTCGTGTCGCAAGAAATTATAGAAAAAGGAGTAAATAATGTCTAAAAAATTGACTTTCCAGGAAATCATCCTTACTTTGCAACAATACTGGAATGACCAGGGTTGTATGCTCATGCAGGCTTATGATAATGAAAAAGGTGCGGGAACCATGAGTCCTTACACTTTCCTTCGTGCCATTGGTCCTGAGCCATGGAATGCGGCTTATGTAGAGCCATCTCGTCGTCCAGCGGACGGTCGTTACGGGGAAAACCCAAACCGTCTTTACCAACACCACCAATTCCAAGTGGTGATGAAACCATCACCATCAAACATCCAAGAGCTCTACCTTGAGTCATTGGAAAAATTGGGGATCAATCCTTTGGAGCACGATATCCGTTTCGTTGAAGATAACTGGGAAAATCCATCAACTGGTTCAGCTGGTCTTGGTTGGGAAGTTTGGTTGGACGGTATGGAAATCACTCAGTTCACCTACTTCCAACAAGTTGGTGGTTTGGCAACTGGCCCAGTAACTTCTGAGGTCACTTACGGATTGGAACGTTTGGCTTCTTACATCCAAGAAGTAGACTCAGTTTATGATATTGAGTGGGCTCCAGGCGTTAAATACGGAGAAATCTTCCTTCAACCAGAATATGAACACTCAAAATATAGCTTTGAAGTTTCTGACCAAGATATGCTTCTTGAAAACTTCGAAAAATTTGAAAAAGAAGCAGGGCGTGCTTTGGAATTAGGCCTTGTTCACCCTGCCTATGACTACGTTTTGAAATGTTCACACACCTTCAACTTGCTTGATGCACGTGGAGCAGTATCCGTTACAGAACGTGCCGGTTACATTGCCCGCATCCGTAACTTGGCCCGTGTCGTAGCCAAGACCTTCGTTGCAGAACGTAAGAAACTCGGTTACCCACTTCTTGACGAAGCCACACGCGCCAAACTCCTAGCAGAAGAGGAAGAATAAAGAGAGTTACAAGAATGGAAAATGGGCAAACAAAGTGAGCCCGTACGGCTACCCAGAGGCAAGTCGGAGACTTGCTAAAGGGATAGGCACCGCCGTACTGCTTGATGGGGATTTTTGAAACGTTAGGTTCAAAAATCAGTTGGCTAAATCCACTTTGATGAGACTGTTGGAAATCGATGTCAAAGAGACAGAAGATTTCCCTACAGCCTCACAAAGTTAGTTAGCGACGTCCCCGGTACCTAAGGTGCCTATCAAAAAGAAGAATTTTGTAAAGGAAAAAACATGACAAAAAACTTATTAGTAGAACTTGGACTTGAAGAGTTGCCAGCCTACGTTGTCACACCAAGTGAAAAACAACTCGGTGAGAAAATGGCAGCCTTCTTGGATGACAACCGACTTTCATACGAAAGCATTCAAACCTTCTCAACACCACGCCGTTTGGCTGTCCGTGTCATTGGTTTGGCGGATCAACAAACAGATTTGACCGAAGTTTTTAAAGGACCTTCTAAGAAAATCGCCTTGGATGCAGATGGAAACTTCTCAAAAGCGGCCCAAGGATTCGTCCGTGGGAAAGGTTTGACGGTTGACGATATTGAATTCCGCGAAGTCAAAGGGGAAGAGTACGTTTATGTTACAAAACATGAAGCTGGAAAACCAGCTAAAGAAGTTTTGGCTGGCGTTCCAGAAGTGCTTGCTTCATTGATCTTCCCTGTCAGCATGCACTGGGCTAACAACACCTTTGAATACATTCGCCCAGTTCACACCTTGATCGTTCTTTTGGGCGACGAAGCGCTTGACCTTGATTTCTTGGATATCCAATCAGGTCGTGTCAGTCGTGGACACCGTTTCCTTGGACATGAAGTGGAAATTACCAATGCGGATTCTTATGAAGAAGACCTTCGCACGGTTTACGTGATTGCGGATAGCAAAGAACGTGAAACCATGATTCGTGAGCAAATCAAGGCTATCGAGGCAGATCAAGGTGTTCAAGTTCAAATCGAAGAAGGCCTTTTGAATGAAGTCTTGAACTTGGTCGAATACCCAACTGCCTTTATGGGAAGTTTTGATACTAAGTATTTGGATGTTCCAGAAGAAGTTTTGGTGACCTCAATGGAAACGCACCAACGGTACTTTGTTGTACGTGACCTTGATGGTCAGCTCAAACCAAACTTCATCTCCGTCCGTAATGGTAACGCTGAGCACTTGGAAAATGTTATCCGAGGAAATGAAAAAGTCTTGGTGGCACGTCTTGAAGACGGTGAATTCTTCTGGCGTGAAGACCAAAAACTTAAGATTGAAGACCTCGTTGCTAAATTGGCGAACGTGACCTTCCATGAAAAAATTGGTTCTCTTTCAGAACACATGGCGCGTGCGGGTGTTATTGCAGCGTCACTAGCTGAGCAAGCTGGTTTGACTGCTAAAGAAACGACAGCCGTTGCTCGTGCAGCTGAAATCTACAAATTTGACCTCTTGACGGGTATGGTCGGAGAGTTCGATGAATTGCAAGGAATCATGGGTGAAAAATACGCCCTCCTCGCTGGTGAAGATGCTGCGGTTGCGACAGCTATCCGTGAGCACTACCTTCCTGATTCAGCAGACGGAGCTCTTCCAGAGACTAAGGTTGGTGCCATTCTTGCGCTTGCAGATAAATTGGATACCCTCCTTTCCTTCTTCTCAGTTGGCTTGATTCCATCAGGTTCCAATGACCCTTATGCGCTTCGTCGTGCAACACAAGGGATTGTTCGAATTTTGGATGCCTTTGGTTGGCATATCCCTATGGATGAGTTGATTGATAGCCTTTACGGACTTTCATTTGATAGCCTTTCCTATGACAATCAAGCAGAAGTGCTCAACTTCATCAAGGCGCGTGTGGACAAGATGATGGGACGCACACCAAAAGATATCAAAGACGCTGTTCTTGCTGGTTCAAACTTTGTCGTGGCTGATATGCTGGAAGCAGCTGAAGCTCTTTCAGAAGCTGCGAAGACGGATGGTTACAAGGCGGCTGTTGAGTCCCTCTCTCGTGCTTTCAACTTGGCAGAAAAAGCAGATGCTTCAGTAGAAGTCGACGCTAGTCTCTTTGAAAATGATCAAGAAAAAGCCCTTTCTAAAGCGATTGAAGAGCTTGAATTGACTGGTTCAGCAAGTGACAAATTGGCTCAACTCTTTGCTCTTAGCCCAGTCATTGATGCTTTCTTTGACAATACTATGGTAATGGCAGAAGATGAGGCTGTTAAAAACAACCGTTTGGCCCTTCTTGCAGGTCTTGTGTCTAAAGCCAATGCTGTTGCAGCCTTTAACCAATTGAACACAAAATAAGTACCTGATGGCAGGTAGAAAGTAGGTCTTATTATGACACCTGAAAAAATTGCTCGGATCAATGAGCTTGCTAAAAAGAAAAAAACAGAAGGTTTGACGCCAGAAGAAACAGTGGAGCAAGCAAAACTTCGTGAAGAATATATTGAAGGTTATCGTCGTTCGGTTCGTCACCACATTGAAGGGATCAAAATTGTGGATGAAGAAGGTAACGATGTAACACCTGAGAAACTACGCCAAGTGCAACGGGAAAAAGGTTTGCATGGCCGTAGCCTCGATGACCCTAATTCATAAGCAAAAGAGTGCTGGAAGAGACTCCAGCACTCTTTTTAATCTATAAAATTCAGAATATTCTGGACTAGATTGACCAATTTTTAAAAACATGGTATAGTAGATTGTGTGAAAATTTAAAGTATACTTTTCTGAAAATGTACAGAAAAAGAATTGGAGTAATCATATGTCAAAAAAACATCATCCTGGTGAAGAAACCGAAAATGGGATGGTTCGTGGTCTGCAAAATCGGCATGTTCAGCTGATCGCTATTGCAGGAACCATCGGGACAGGGCTCTTTCTTGGAGCTGGTCGTTCCCTTTCTTTGACAGGTCCCTCTATTATTTTAGTCTATATGCTGACTGGCGCCTTCATGTACTTGATGATGCGGGCGATCGGAGAAATGCTCTATATGGACCCTGATCAACACACCTTTATCAACTTTATCACCAAGTATCTAGGAAAAGGTTGGGGTTATTTTTCAGGATGGTCCTATTGGGTCTCCTTGGTATTTTTGGGAATGGCAGAGATCACCGCTGTTTCCAACTATGTCCAGCTTTGGTTTCCAAATTGGCCAGCCTGGCAGATTCAAATCATCTTTTTAGCACTTTTAAGTTGTGTAAACTTGATCGCTGTGAAGGTTTTTGGAGAGGTTGAATTCTGGTTTGGAATGATCAAGATTGTCACGATTTTAGCCCTGATCGCAACAGGGATCTTTATGGTGACGACGAACTTTGAAACACCAGCTGGACACGCTAGTTTAACCAATATTACTAGTGGTTTTCAAATGTTTCCAAATGGTTGGGTCAAGTTCGTCATGGCCTTCCAAATGGTCTTCTTTGCTTACCAAGCGATCGAGTTTGTTGGAATTACTACTTCTGAAACCGCTAATCCCCGCCAAGTATTGCCAAAAGCCATTAAAGAAATTCCAATCCGAATTGTAATTTTTTATGTAGGGGCTTTGTTAGCGATTATGGCTATTTTCCCTTGGCAACAGCTTCCTGTCAATAAGTCACCGTTTGTAACGGTCTTTCAGATGGTAGGCATCAAGTGGGCAGCAGGATTGATTAATTTTGTTGTACTGACAGCTGCTGCATCTTCCTTGAATTCCACCCTCTATTCAACAGGGCGTCACTTGTACCAGATTGCAAAAGAAACACCAAACAGTAAAGTGATGAATCGTTTGAAACTGAATAGCTTATCTCGTATGGGGATTCCAAGTCGCGCGATTATTTTTTCTGCGATTGTGGTTGCTGTTTCAGCCTTTATCAATGTGTTGCCAGGTGTCTCAGATGCCTTTGCCTTGATTACGGCATCTTCTTCTGGTGTCTACATTGCTATCTACATTTTGACCATGCTCGCCCATCTTAAGTACCGTAAATCGAAAGAATTTATGCCAGATGGTTTTGTCATGCCAGCCTATAAAGTGTTGAATCCATTGACCATTGTTTTCTTCCTCTTTGTATTTGTTTGTCTCTTCTTGCAAGAATCAACATACATTGGAGCGATTGGAGCAACCATCTGGATCATTCTTTTTGGGATTTACAGCAATTGGAAACATAATCAATAAACCGCAAGAGAGTGGGACAAAAATCCTAGCCTCTCAATTTTCTTTGGATTGTCGAGCAAGACGCAGTGGTTGAGTGGGCTCTACTACGCTGATTTCATCAGCTTTTACAGCCCTACTCAACTGTGCGGAGGTGGGACGACGAAATCGAATTCTAACGAATTACCGATTTCTGTCCCACTCTCTTTATGATTTCAGAGCTAGTTTGCTTTTTTAAGAAATTTCTTGGAGTGATTAAAAGAAAAACAGAGATGGAAGAAATTATTTTTCTTCCATCTCTGTTTTTTGTCCTTGAATGGCTTTTTTGAACCACCAAAGTGAGCCGACTAGGATCAGGGCAGCAAGCCAAAAAATCCAAGCCTCAATAGTGGTTAGAAAAAAGTAGAGAGCGATAGCATCGACCAATAAAAGTGGGATGAGAATCTGTTTTCTTATTTTCATAAGAATATTGTATCATAAATCCTAGAGGAAACAAGTGAAATCAAGCCTTTCTAGGTATTTTGTAGGATCCGAAAAGGGCAGATAGGATTAGTTAGTGAATTTTCTTTCAGGAGTGCATCTTGGTTCCATTTGTGGTAAAATAGTAAAGATATGAGTAAAGAATTTCATCATGTAACGGTTTTGCTTCATGAAACGATCGATATGCTGGATGTTAAGCCAGATGGGATCTATGTAGACGCCACATTGGGTGGGGCAGGCCACAGCGAATATTTGTTAACAAAATTAAATGAATCGGGCCATCTTTATGCCTTTGACCAAGATCAGCATGCGATTGAGAATGCTAAGATTCGTTTGGCACCTTTCATCGAGAAAGGCATGGTGACCTTCATTAAGGATAACTTTCGTCATTTGAAGGAACGTCTAAACGAATTGGGTGTGACTGAAATTGATGGAATCTGTTATGACCTAGGTGTGTCTAGTCCTCAGTTAGATGAACGGGAACGCGGATTTTCTTACAAGAAAGATGCGCCACTGGACATGCGGATGAATCAAGAAGCTTCCTTGACAGCCTATGAGGTCGTAAATAGCTACGATTACCATGATCTAGTCCGTATTTTTTTCAAATATGGAGAGGACAAATTTTCCAAGCAAATTGCGCGGAAAATTGAGCAAGCACGAGCAATTAAACCGATTGAAACGACGACTGAATTAGCAGAGATTATTAAATCTGCTAAACCAGCTAAGGAGCTCAAGAAAAAGGGCCATCCTGCTAAACAGATTTTCCAAGCCATTCGTATCGAAGTCAATGATGAACTGGGAGCTGCAGATGAATCAATTCAGCAAGCCATGGATTTGTTGGCCCTCGATGGTCGTATTTCTGTGATTACCTTTCATTCGTTAGAGGATCGATTGACCAAACAATTGTTTAAAGAAGCTTCGACAGTTGAGGTTCCAAAGGGGCTTCCCTTTATTCCAGATGATTTGAAACCAAAGATGGAGTTAGTCAACCGGAAACCTATTTTGCCAAGTGATGAAGAGCTTGAGGATAATAATCGATCCCATTCAGCAAAACTACGGGTTGCTCGAAAAATACACAAGTAAGAGGAATTGATATGGCAGCAAGAGATGAGAGAACAAGAACACAGGTACTGCAAGATCGCTTTCGCCGTTTCTCTAGAGTAGAAAAGGCTTTTTATGGGTCGATTGTCCTAACAGCTGTGATTTTAGCCATTAGTATCGTCTTTATGCAGACACGAATTTTACAAGTACAGAGTGAGTTGACTGATTTGAATACGGAACTAGAAGCCAAAAAGACGGAATTGGCAGATGTTCGTCAAGAGGTCAATGAATTAACACGTTATGACCGCTTATCACAGTTGGCTAGCTCCCAAGGAATGAAGCTGCAAAAAGAAAATCGAAAAACAGTGAGTGCAAGTAGTGATGAATAAATTTAAAAAATTTTTAATCAGGTATTCGATAAAGAAACGTCGCTTGCCGGATCAGAATCGAAAACAAGTTGGGAAAAATCTCAGTGTACTGGCGATTTTCCTCTTTTTTCTCTTTCTGATTAATTTTGCAATGATTATTGGGACTGACAAAAAATTCGGTGTGACCTTATCGGATCAAGCAAAAAAAGTCCATGAGGAGACGGTTATTGTTCCTGCAAAACGTGGAACGATCTATGACCGAAATGGAGCAGTAATTGCTGAAGATGCGACGACCTATAACGTTTATGCTGTTATTGATAAAAAGTACAAATCAGCAACCGGAAAAATCCTCTATGTAGAAGAGAGCCAATTTAAAAAAGTAGCAGAAATCTTTAAGCAGTACTTAGGGATGGATGAGGATTACGTCATTCAACAGTTGTCGCAAAAGAAATTGAAACAAGTTTCTTTTGGATCGAACGGAAACGGCATTACTTATAGTAATATGACAGCTATCCGTGAGGCCATGGAAGCAGCGAAGATTGAAGGGGTTGCCTTTACAACTAGTCCAAATCGAAGCTATAAAAATGGAGTTTTTGCCTCTCAATTTATAGGGCAGGCCTCTCTTCAAGAAGATAAAGAGGGGAATAAAACCTTGAAGGGGCAATCAGGAATGGAGAAATCCCTCGATCGTATTCTCGCTGGTCAAAATGGGGTTATCACCTATGACAAAGACCGAAACGGGAATATCGTTCCTGGTTCAGATAAGGTTTCTGTCAAAACAGAAGATGGGAAGGATGTATACACAACCCTTTCTGCGGAACTTCAAACCTATCTCGAAACCCGAATGGATGTTTTCCAAGAAAAAGTAAAAGGAAAGTATGTTAGTGCGACTCTTGTGAGTGCAAAAACTGGAGAAATCCTGGCGACAACGCAACGTCCATCCTATAATGCGGATACCAAACAAGGGTTGGATCTGAAAAACTTGAAAACCTGGAATACCATCCTTTATCAAGGTCAATATGAACCGGGTTCAACGATGAAGGTCATGTTATTAGCTTCGGCGATTGATCATGGAACCTTCCCAGCCTATAATGAAGTATACTACAGTAACGAACTACAAGTAAAAGATGCGACGATTCGTGACTGGGATGTCAATATGGGCTTGATGGATGGACGCTATATGAACATTGCTCAGGGCTTTGCCTATTCTAGTAATATTGGGATGACCAAGCTAGAGCAGAAGATGGGAAATAACGTCTGGATGAATTACCTCCACCGCTTCAAATTTGGTCTCTCTACCCGTTTTGGCATGGGCGATGAGAGTTTTGGAAGCCTTCCGGGTGATAACTATGTTACTCAAGCTATGTCTGCCTTTGGACAAGGGATATCTGTCACCCAAACGCAGATGTTGCGGGCCTTTAGTGCCATCGCTAATGATGGGCAAATGTTGGAGCCGAAGTTTATTAGTGCTATTTACGATAAAAAATCAGACACAGCCCGCAAATCAAAAAAAGAAGTTGTTGGAAAACCAGTTTCAGGATCAGCTGCGCAACAGACACGGAACTATATGATCACCGTCGGAACAGATCCAGAGTATGGAACCTTGTACAGCGATGGACCCATCATTCAGGTACCCGGTCAAAACGTTGCGGTGAAATCAGGGACTGCCCAAATGGCGACAGATCAAGGATACTTACAAGGAGAAAATGATTATATCAACTCGGTTGTAGCCATGACACCTGCAGAAGATCCTGAATTCATCATGTATGTGACGGTCCAACAACCAGAAGTGAAATTCTCAGCGACCAGCTGGGAAGAGCTGGTCAATCCTATTTTGGAAGATGCAGTTGCTTTAAAAGACGAATTGCATCTAACATCAGAAGCACCAACGTTGGATGGTGTGACCAAAGAAACGACCTACAAAATCCCTTCAGTAGAAACTCTCTCTAAGGAGTTGAATCTGAAACAAAATTTGAGCCCAGGTGCTTATTCAGAAGAATTGCGTCGCAATTTGGTGCAACCAATTGTCCTAGGAACCGGGAAAAATATCCGCAAAATGTCTGTGGATGTAGGCTCTAAAGTCAAAGCCAATCAGCAAGTATTGTTATTGACAGAAGACTTTGATGCGGTTCCAGATATGTATGGTTGGACTAAGAAAAATGCGGACATCTTTGGAGAATGGACTGGAATTGAGATTACCTATAAAGGTAGTGGAAAGAAAGTAACTAAACAAAGTGTCAAAATGAACACCTCACTCAATAAAACTAAAAAGATTACGTTAACATTAGGAGACTAAGATGTATATTGCTACGATCCTTGTATCGTTTCTATTAACAGTGGCTGCTATTCCAGCCTTTATTCGATTTTACCATCGTGCTCATATTTCTGGGCAACAAATGCACGAAGATGTGAAACAACACAAAGCGAAAGCTGGCACTCCGACAATGGGTGGAGTTGTATTTCTCATTACAGCCGTTCTAGTTAGTTTTGTCGTTACCGTATTGACTGGAAATTTCACGCGCCCTGTTCAACTGATTCTATTTATCTTGATTCTTTATGGAATTGTTGGATTTTTGGATGACTTTTTAAAAGTTTTTCGTAAGATTAATGAAGGTCTTAACCCAAAACAAAAATTGGCCCTTCAACTTGTTGGTGGAATCATCTTCTATATTTTTTCTGAACGCCACGGTGCAGGAAGCCTTTTGAATGTTTTCGGATATGAACTTTACTTGGGCCATTTCTACATTCTCTTTGCTTTATTTTGGTTGGTTGGTTTCTCAAATGCTGTCAATTTGACAGATGGGATCGATGGATTAGCCAGCATCTCCGTTGCTATTAGCCTGAGTGCCTATTCCTTTATTGCCTATATGCAAGGAAAATGGGACATTCTCTTTGTAACCTTGAGTATGATTGGGGCTTTGCTCGGATTCTTTGTCTTCAACCACAAGCCGGCTAAAATCTTTATGGGAGATGTCGGTAGTCTAGCTCTTGGAGGGATGCTTGCAGCCTTGTCAATGGCTTTGCATGTGGAGTGGACGCTGCTCTTAATTGGTCTGGTCTATGTTATTGAAACAGGTTCAGTGATGCTACAAGTGACCTATTTCAAATGGAGCAAGAAACGGTACGGGGAAGGACGTCGGATTTTCCGAATGACTCCTTTCCACCATCATTTAGAATTGGGTGGCCTTTCTGGCAATGGCCGAAACTGGTCAGAATGGAAAGTGGATGCCTTTATGTGGAGCATTGCCTTGGTGACAAGTGTCGTGACTCTAGTTCTTCTCTACCTATAAAACGACGGTGGGCTTGCCCATCGTTTTTTTACTGACTCAGAGAGAATTCGCTGGTTAGGAAAAATGACTCATAAGAGAGGCAAGAAGACAGCTTTTCTGATATAATAATAGAGATCATGAAAGGAACTGAGAAAATGAAATTTACAGAGTTTAATTTTAAGCCTTATATTCAAGAGGCACTGAAAGAAATCAATTTTAGAGAAGCAACCGAAGTACAGGAAAAACTAATTCCGATTGTCCTAGCTGGAAATGATTTGGTAGGAGAGTCAAAGACAGGTTCTGGGAAAACCCATACTTTCCTCTTGCCGATTTTTCAAACCTTAAATGAAGACAGCCAACAAGTAGAAGCGGTCATCACGGCTCCTAGTCGGGAGTTGGCGACGCAAATTTACCAAGCTGCTCGTCAAATCGCTAGTCATTCTGAAAAAGAGATTCGGATTGTAAATTATGTTGGAGGAACGGATAAAAGCCGTCAGATTGAAAAACTGCAGGTCAAACAACCACATATCGTGATTGGAACTCCAGGCCGGATTTATGATCTGGTTGCATCGGGTGATCTGGCTATTCATAAGGCCCATACTTTTGTGGTAGATGAGGCAGATATGACACTGGACATGGGATTCTTGTCTACTGTGGATAAGATTGCTTCAAGGCTTCCGCAACAACTGCAATTTTTAGTTTTTTCAGCCACCATTCCGCAAAAATTGCAGCCTTTCTTGAAAAAATATCTCTCAAACCCAGTCATGGAGCAAATTAAGACTAAGACGGTGATTTCAGATACCATCGATAATTGGCTGGTTTCCACCAAGGGTCGGGATAAAAATGAGCAAATTTACCAATTGACCAAGACCTTGCAACCTTATTTGGCCATGATTTTCGTTAATACCAAAACGAGAGCAGATGATCTCCTTGCCTATTTGGTGGCTCAGGGATTGAAAGTGGCAAAGATTCACGGAGATATCCCACCACGTGAACGGAAACGGATCATGAATCAGGTTAAAAATCTTGATTTTGAGTATATTGTGGCCACCGATTTGGCGGCTCGTGGAATTGATATCGAAGGGGTGAGTCATGTCATCAACGATGCTATTCCACAAGATCTTTCCTTCTTTGTTCACCGTGTTGGCCGGACAGGGCGCAATGGTCTACCAGGTGTCGCTATTACTCTTTATCAACCGAGTGATGATTCAGATATCCGTGAACTAGAAAAAATGGGAATTCGTTTCGTACCGAAAGTGTTGAAAAATGGGGTTATTGAAGATACTTATGATCGGGACAGACGAGCGAATCGTGAGAAAAAGCAAGAGAAACTCGACATTGAAATGATTGGTCTGGTGAAGAAGAAAAAGAAAAAAATCAAACCAGGCTACAAGAAAAAAATCAAATGGGCAGTTGATGAAAAGCGGAGAAAAGCTAAGCGAGCTGAAAACCGTGCGCGTGGCCGGGCGGAACGAAAGGCCAAACGCCAAACTTTCTAACCCCTTCTTTCAAATGTTCAGAAGAAAACATAGATTTTCTTTATGAACTCCATAAAGAAAAACTATTAGGAACTTGTCTAAAATTATGATAGACTAAATTTGAGTAGTCTATCATTTTTCTATTTCTGTAGCAATTTTTGGAATTCCGATAGTGAATGTGATAGAATGTTTATGTTCGAGAAAGGAAGTAACAAAAATGTTTACAACTAATCTTTTAGCTGCCAACTGGTATGCTGACTTTTTAAAACACGTTCCAGATAGCAAGCTGTTTAGTTTGAGAGCCGTATTGGATGCATTTCCGGCAGTCATTGGGAAATTGCCTGTGACGATTTTATTAGCCCTAGGAGGCGCATTTTTTGGGATTATTTTTGCCATGATTTTTGCTCTGGTCAAAATTAATCGTGTACGAATTCTTTACCCGATTCAAGCTGTTTTTGTCAGTTTTTTGCGGGGGACTCCTTTGTTGGTTCAGTTGATGTTGACCTATTATGGGATTCCTCTTATTTTAAAAGCGATCAATCAGTCTTATGGAACAGCTTTTAATATTAATGCCATTCCAGCTGAGTTATTTGCAATTGTGGCTCTTGCCTTTAATGAGGCGGCTTATGCGAGTGAGACCATCCGGGCAGCCATTTTATCAGTGGATCCTGGTGAAATTGAGGCAGCGCGTAGTCTTGGAATGACCAACCGTCAAGTTTATCGCCGGATTATTATTCCCAATGCAGCAGTCGTTGCAACTCCTACTTTAATCAACTCTCTCATTGGCTTGACCAAGGGGACCTCGCTAGCCTTTAGTGCCAGTGTAGTTGAAATTTTTGCCCAAGCACGGATTATTGGGGGGAGCGATTTGAAGTACTTTGAACGCTTTATCACGGTATCGATTGTTTACTGGATTGTGAACATTCTCATTGAAATACTAGGCCGTCACATTGAACGTCGACTGGATATTGAGACTCCCGTAGCAATTGATTTACCAGATCAGGAGGTCCGGATCTAATGATTTATATTTCAGAATTATCAAAGACATTTTCAGGTCAAAAGGTTTTAAATAATCTAAGTTTGGAAATTCAAAAAGGGGAAGTCGTGGCCTTAATCGGGTCTTCGGGAGCTGGTAAATCAACCTTCTTACGCAGTTTAAACTATTTGGAAGCTCCAGACAGTGGTAGAATTAAGATTGATGATTTCGAGGTTGATTTTGAGCACATTACCCAAGATCAAATCTTGACCTTAAGAAGAAAATTGGCCATGGTGTTCCAACAGTTTAATTTGTTTGGTAGAAAAACAGCTCTTGAAAATGTGAAAGAAGGGCTCATTGTTGTGAAGGGCTTATCCGACCAAGAAGCAACGAAAATTGCTCGAGAAGAACTGGCAAAAGTCGGCTTATCGGATCGTGAAAATCACTATCCTCGTCACCTCTCAGGTGGACAAAAACAACGGGTGGCTTTGGCCCGTGCCTTGGCCATGAAACCAGAGGTTCTTTTGCTGGATGAACCGACTTCGGCCTTGGATCCAGAATTGGTTGGAGAAGTTGAAAAATCCATTGCCAATGCAGCAAAATCAGGACAAACCATGGTACTGGTCAGCCATGATATGTCTTTTGTAGCGCAAGTAGCAGATAAGGTCCTATTTTTGGATAAAGGACGGATTATTGAATCTGGAACACCAGAGGAAATCATGCAACATCCAAAAGAAGAACGGACAAAAGAATTCTTTGCTAGTTACAAACGGACCTATGTTTGATATAATAGAGGAGAGGTAAGACTCAGCTGGCGATGCTAGCTGGGTTTGTTTTCTGAAAATGTAAAAATATTTGGAGTCGTGATGTTAAATAAATTATTGTCCTTATATTTACAAAGTTTAGTGACGACAACGATTTTAGTTGGGATCGCTTCTTGTATTTGGATTGGCTACCGTGCCCTTAAGAAGAAAGATAAAACAGCCAAGCAAAGACAAGCGCATTTGTATGATATCCTCTTAATTGATATCATGACGATTCCTATTTTAACCTTTGCGGTCATAGGGATCTTGTTTATCTTTCAAGCACGATAATTGCAAAAATACCGTGTTAGAATTATAATGATTACAACGAAACGGAAAAGAGGTTGAGTATGTTTGATACAGTGATTATTGGAGCAGGTCCTGCAGGGATGACTGCGGCCCTTTATGCAGCACGAAGTAATTTAAAAGTCGCATTGATTGAGAGAGGGATTCCAGGCGGCCAAATGAACAATACGTCTGACATTGAAAACTATCCTGGCTATGCCAATATTAGTGGCCCGGAGTTGGCTGAAAAAATGTTTGAACCCTTAGAAAATCTTGGTGTGGAACATTTGTTTGGTCAGGTAGAGCGCATCGAAGACCACGGAGCAACCAAAAAGATTGTCACAGATGACGGGGAATTTGAAGCTAAAACTCTTGTGATTGCAACAGGGTCTAACCACCGTTCATTGAATGTCCCTGGTGAAGAGGAGCTGAATAGTAGAGGGGTTTCCTACTGTGCTGTTTGTGATGGAGCTTTCTTTAGAGACGAGGATCTCTTGGTCGTTGGTGGTGGCGATTCTGCGGTAGAAGAAGCTGTTTTTTTGACTCAGTTTGCAAAAACAGTGACCATTGCCCATCGTCGTGATCAGTTGCGTGCCCAAAAAGTTCTTCAAGACCGTGCCTTTGCCAATGATAAAATTCACTTTGCTTGGAATACGGTTGTTGAAGAAATTAAGGGTGAACAAAAAGTAACGTCTGTCCTTTTAAAAGATGTGAAGACAGGAGTGGTTAGAGAGCAGGCCTTCGGTGGTGTCTTTATCTATGTCGGTTTAGATCCTGTCAGTGATTTTGCGACGGAACTTGGTATTTTAGATGAAAATGGCTGGGTGGTGACGGATGATCATATGAGAACCAAAGTCCCAGGTATTTTTGCGGTTGGTGATGTTCGTCAAAAAGACCTACGTCAAGTGACGACAGCAGTCGGAGACGGTGCGATTGCTGGCCAAGAAGTTTATAAATATATCACAGAAAACTTTTAATGCTTAAAAAATCTGAGGTTTGTGCCTCAGATTTTTTTCGTGCTTTCCTTTCAGTATTCAATAGGGCTGAAATGTGCTATAATGGTACTAATTTTATGGTAGGAATTCATAGAACAAATCTAAAAAAAGAGGTATTCATATGTATCCAGATGACAGTTTAACCTTGCATACTGATTTATACCAAATCAACATGATGCAGGTCTATTTTGATCAAGGTATCCACAATAAACATGCTGTATTTGAAGTGTATTTTCGTCAACAGCCTTTTAAAAACGGCTATGCTGTATTTGCTGGCTTAGAGCGAATTGTGAAATATTTGGAAAACTTGCGTTTTTCTGAGAGCGATATTGCCTATTTAGAGTCACTTGGTTATCATGGAGCCTTCTTGGAATATCTCCGTGATCTTAAGTTGGAACTGACAGTACGCTCGGCTCAAGAAGGTGACTTAGTTTTTGCCAATGAACCAATTGTCCAGGTCGAAGGCCCTCTGGCTCAGTGTCAATTGGTGGAAACAGCCCTCTTAAATATCGTCAACTTTCAAACCTTAATAGCCACAAAGGCTGCACGCATTCGTTCGGTCATTGAAGATGAGCCCTTAATGGAATTTGGGACACGCCGCGCGCAAGAAATGGATGCTGCGATTTGGGGAACTCGTGCGGCAGTCATCGGAGGTGCTAATGGGACTAGTAATGTTCGGGCAGGAAAACTCTTTGGAATCCCTGTTTTAGGAACCCATGCCCATTCTCTTGTACAGGTATATGGAAATGACTACCAAGCCTTTAAGGCCTACGCGGAAACCCATAAAGATTGTGTCTTCCTCGTAGATACCTATGATACCCTTCGTATTGGGGTGCCAGCAGCTATTCAGGTAGCGCGTGAAATGGGAGAGAAGATCAATTTCTTAGGCGTTCGGATTGATTCAGGAGATATTGCCTATATTTCTAAAAAAGTTCGCCAGCAATTAGATGAGGCTGGGTTTACAAATGCTAAAATCTACGCTTCTAACGACTTGGATGAAAATACCATCCTCAACTTAAAAATGCAAAAAGCCAAAATTGATGTTTGGGGTGTGGGAACCAAGCTCATTACAGCTTATGATCAACCAGCACTTGGGGCGGTATACAAAATTGTTTCTGTTGAAAACGAAGCAGGAGAGATGATCAATACCATCAAGCTTTCTAATAATGCAGAGAAAGTTTCTACTCCAGGTAAAAAGCAAGTCTGGCGGATTACGAGTCGTGAAAAAGGTAAGTCAGAAGGGGACTACATTACTTATGATGGAGTAGATGTTTCTCAACTGACAGAACTTAAAATGTTCCATCCGACTTATACCTACATCAATAAAACGGTCCGAAACTTTGAGGCTATTCCTCTTTTAGTGGATATTTTTAAAGAGGGGCAATTGGTTTATCAACTACCACCATTATCAGAAATTCAAGAATATGCTCGTAAAAATTACGATCAATTGTGGGATGAATACAAGCGTGTCCTTAATCCACAGCATTACCCAGTTGACTTGGCAAAAGATATTTGGCAGGATAAGATGGATCTAATCGAGGAAATGCGTAACAAGGCCAATGGAGAAGGAGAAGCAAAATGAGTTTGCAAGAAGAGATTATCCAACAATTGGGTGTCAAGCCTAGCATTGATCCTCAGGAAGAGATTCGCCGCTCGGTTGATTTCTTAAAAAGATATCTAAAAAAACATCCCTTCTTGAAAACATTTGTATTAGGGATCTCAGGAGGACAAGATTCGACTCTTGCTGGGCGATTAGCTCAATTAGCCATGGAAGAAATGCGCTCAGAGACAGGAGATGCCTCCTATCAATTTATTGCTGTTCGCCTTCCTTATGGGGTACAGACAGATGAAGAAGATGCTCAAAAAGCTTTGACCTTTATCCAGCCAGATGTCAGCCTAGTCGTTAACATCAAGGAATCAGTTGATGCCATGGAACGCGCTGTCGAAGCAACAGGAACGGATATCTCCGACTTCAACAAGGGCAATATCAAGGCTCGCAGTCGCATGATTGCTCAGTATGCTTTAGCAGGTGCGCGGAGTGGAGCCGTTATTGGGACGGACCATGCAGCGGAAAATATTACAGGTTTCTTCACAAAATTTGGAGATGGTGGTGCAGATATTTTACCCCTTTTCCGTTTGAACAAGCGCCAAGGAAAACAATTGCTTAAAGCCTTGGGAGCTGATCCTGCTCTCTATGAGAAAATCCCAACTGCAGATTTGGAAGAAGAAAAACCAGGAATAGCAGACGAAGTAGCGCTGGGTGTCACCTATAATGAAATCGATGATTACCTAGAAGGCAAACAAGTGAGCCCAGAAGCTCAAGCCACTATTGAAAAATGGTGGTACAAAGGCCAACACAAACGCCACCTGCCAATCACAGTATTTGATCATTTCTGGGAGTAAAAAGGTCCACTGGACCTTTTTAGCCCGAGTCTTAAAATAGGAAAACGAGACAGAAATCGGTAACTCGCAGAGTTCGATTTCGTAGTCTCACCATACAATATTGTGAAAAGCATCAAAAAGAAGGGCGATTTCATCCGTCCTTTTCTTCTAGATTAAAGTAACCAACTTGCAACGTTCAAGTTGCATGAAAAAATGAAGGGAGACAATCTATGAATCATCTTGGAAGTCTTGTCATAGAGACAGAGCATTTATACTTGAGGCCTTTCGTTTTGGAAGATGCACCAGCGATGTTTGAAAATTGGGCTTCGGATCCTGAAACCCTGAAATATGTCACTTGGGATGCCCATGCATCTACTGAGAGAACCAGAGAATCGATCAAAAGATGGATCGAACAGTATCGTAAACCAGATACTTATAAATGGGCGCTTTGTTTGAAAACATCACTGGATCAGGTAATTGGAGATATTAGTGTGGTTTCTCAAGACCAGGAAAGTCAATCATGCGAGCTAGGTTATATCCTTGGCAAGAAATTCTGGGGGCGGGGATTCATGACAGAAGCCGTCATAGCTGTTTTGGATTTCTTATTGAACAAAGTCGGATTTAAAGAAATCAAAGCCACTTATGTCAGTTTAAATCCTGCTTCAGGGAAAGTCATGGAAAAGGCAGGAATGCAGTATGTAGAAACCATCCCTCATGCCATTCAACGCAAAGGATATTGCGGGGATAAAATCATCTATTCTAAACAGAATCCCTCTCTATAGGGTGATTTTTACTTGAAGATTCTGCTCAAAGGATTATAATAGTAAATAATGAAAAAAGGAGATTGCTATGTCAGAATTAACGAAAGAATTTACAGACCAGCTCTATGCTAATTATGAAGCAAATGTGAAATATGCGGCTCTTGAAAATGCTGTTACCCACAATGGGATCCATGCATCGCTTGAAACGCGCAAGAGTGCAGTAGAAAATACACCAGTTTTTTCACTTGATTTGACCAAGGATAAGGTGACAAACCAAAAAGCATCTGGACGTTGTTGGATGTTTGCGGCTTTAAATACCTTCCGTCACAAGATGATTTCAAGCTTCCAATTGGAGGATTTTGAATTGTCTCAAGCACATACTTTCTTTTGGGATAAGTATGAAAAATCAAACTGGTTTTTGGAGCAAGTGATTGCTACAGCAGATCAAGAATTGACCAGCCGTAAGGTGGCTTTTCTCCTACAAACCCCACAACAAGATGGTGGTCAATGGGATATGGTGGTATCCCTCTTTGAGAAATACGGAGTGGTTCCAAAATCAGTTTATCCGGAATCGATTTCTTCAAGTAATAGCCGGGAATTGAACACCTACCTCAATAAACTCTTGCGTCAAGATGCGCAAATCTTGCGTGACTTGATTCACTCAGGCGCAGATAGTGAGGCAGTTGCGAGCAAGAAACAAGCGTTGTTGCAAGAAATCTTTAACTTCTTGGCTATGTCTTTAGGATTGCCTCCGCGTGAATTTGACTTTTCATACCGTGATAAGGACAACCAATTCCATACCGAAAGTGGCTTAACTCCACAAAGCTTCTACAAAAAATATGTAGACCTTCAATTAGACGATTACGTCTCCATTATCAATGCCCCAACTACAGATAAGCCATAT
Source organism: Streptococcus sp. HMSC076C09 (assembly GCF_001837905.1). Taxonomy (NCBI): domain Bacteria; kingdom Bacillati; phylum Bacillota; class Bacilli; order Lactobacillales; family Streptococcaceae; genus Streptococcus; species Streptococcus sp. HMSC076C09. The sequence continues at coordinate 27,464 of NZ_KV834622.1, read as the reverse complement.
GGAAAATCTTACACCGTAGATATGCTGGGCAATGTGGTTGGTAGCCGTCCAGTCCGCTACCTAAATGTTCCAATGGATCGATTGAAAGAATTAGCCATTGCTCAAATGAAAGCAGGAGAAACTGTCTGGTTTGGTTCAGATGTAGGCCAAGTCAGCAACCGTAAAGCCGGAATCCTGGCAACAGATGTCTACGATTTTGAAGCAGGCATGGACATTCATTTGACACAAGACAAGGCGGGTCGCTTGGACTATGCAGAAAGTCTCATGACACACGCTATGGTCTTGACAGGGGTTGATTTAGACGAAGCAGGTCAGCCTCGTAAATGGAAGGTTGAAAATTCATGGGGAGACAAGGTCGGTACAGATGGTTACTTTGTGGCTTCTGATGCTTGGATGGATGAATATACCTATCAAATCGTGGTTCGTAAAGAATTCCTAACAGCAGACGAATTAGCAGCCTATGAAGCAGAACCAATTGTCCTAGCACCGTGGGATCCAATGGGAGCTTTAGCAAAATAATGATATAGAAAAGAGCCGAAAGGCTCTTTTCAGATTGAAGACAAAATATCTTAAAAACTTTCCTTAGGTGAGTACGGACGTCAGCGAACTTCTTTAAAGTTCCATGACTAATTATTGAGTCTAAGGTCTCAATAATTCCGAGTGCCTGAAATAATAACGTTTCAAGCACTTTTCTCACAGCGGAAAGTTTCAGTATTTTCTTAAATCGATTTAAATATTGGAACTCAATTTTGTTTTTTGCAGAATCACTTAACTTATTTTGCTTTAAAATAGTTTGTCTACATTCTAATAAGAGCCGAAAGGCTCTTTTTTTTATATACTCAAAAATAAAAAAGCTGGGAAGTCTAACTAAATAAATCAGATTTTATTCGTTCTGGTTTTTTAACCATTGTTTTAAAAAAAGCCGGGCAAAAGCCCGACTTCTCTGTTATATTATTCGTTATGATTGTTAGATTCTTGTGAAGAAGGCTCAGATGGTTTAGATTGATTTTCTTCGTTCGAAGAGCTAGACGATGGTTCTTCATACGAATACTGATCAGTGGAATAACTTGGCTCATAGTAGTAGTTATTGTAGTTGTTCTTACCATTGTTTAAGTAGAGATAAGAACCACTTCGATACAGTCCACTTGGTTGCGTCCAATCCGTATGACCAGAGTTATTATTATTAGCAAGATAGAGCATCATTTGACGGTAGACATCCGTTGCGACCTGTATTCCATTATCCAATACTGGTGTAAAGCGATTGGAATAACCCGTCCAGACGGCCATAGCATATTCAGGTGTGTATCCTACGAATAATTCATCTGGTGTCACAATACTTGAATAACCTGTATTTTTTGTTAACTTATTGACCTCGTTATCATCATAGTTTGATGTACCAGTCTTACCAGCTTGGTAGATTCCCGAAATGGCAGCATTTGTACCGGTACCAGACAAGAGAACTGTCTTCATCATATCTGTCATCATGTAGGCAGTTGTTGCTTTCATTGCACGAGTTCCTTCGGACTCAAATTCCTTGGTTGTGCCATCACTAAAGACAACCCGACTAACATAGGATGGTTTGTAATAGGTACCGCCATTGGCAAAAGCAGCATAGGCAGCTGCCATTTTCTCACTGCTGGCTCCGTATTTGTTGCTAGAATCGCTAGTGTTACTCGAGATAGCGTTGGCGTAAACCATTTCTGGGTAATCGATCCCTAATCCATTGAGGAATTTCTTAGCTTGTTTAAGACCAACTTTTTCCAGGGCCTTCACCGCAGGCACGTTACGAGATTGTTGAATTGCGTAGGTAATGGACATGCTACCATAGTATGAACGGTCCCAGTTGTAGACAGGCGTTGATGAATGAGGGAAGTTGTATGGCGCATCTGTTGTAGTAGCTGCTGTAGAGGTATATTCCTCATGTTCAAGAGCTGGTGCGTAATCTGTGATTGGTTTCATTGATGAACCCCAGTCACGGTTCGTTTCAACCGCTTGGTTGGTACCGAAGGAAACGTTGCTAGATTGGTGACGAGAGCCAAGTTGTGCAATGACTTTACCAGTATTAACATCGATAACTGTTGAAGCTACTTGCAATTCATCATCTGGATAGTTGACATATTCATCTGTATTGTAGATATCCCATAGTTTCTTTTGAGCTTCTGTATCCACGTTTGTATAGACATCCATTCCGGTTGTCAACAAATTGTAGCCCGTTTCTTCTTCGACTTGCTCGATCACTTCTTTTAGGTAATTATCCATATAAGCTGGATAACTGCTTGAAGAGCTAAGACTTTGAAGACCATCTGTAACAGGTGTATTCACTGCCGCTTCGTATTGTTTATTGGAAATGGACTTCATATCGAGCATTTCTTTTAAAACTAAGTTTCGGCGTTGAAGTGCCGCTTCGGGATGAGAATAAGGATCGTATTGGTTCGGCGCTTGAGGCATCCCTGCTAGAAGCGCTACTTGAGGGAGCGATAGATCTTTTAGGTCTTTTCCATAATAGCTTTTTGCAGCTGTCTGCATTCCATAGTTCCCATTCGCCATAAATACTTTATTAACGTAATAGGTCAAGATTTCTTGTTTGGTTGCTTTCTTTTCCAACTGAGTTGCTAACCAAGCTTCTTGGATCTTACGAGAGAGGGTACGGTCAGAGGCTGAAGTGGAGAAATAGGTTAACTTGATCAATTGTTGCGTCAAGGTTGACCCACCTTGACTTCCTCCTCGCAAGTTGTGAAGGAAGGAACCGCCGATCCGAATAATATCGACCCCACGGTGATTGAAGAAACGGTGGTCTTCAATCGCTACGATAGCATTGACCAAATCAGTAGGGATTTCATTGGCTGTGACATTGATTCGTTTCTCAGCCCCCAAATCTGCGATCAAGTTATTTTGGTTGTCATAGATCTTACTAGATGTTGTTGCAACCAAATCTTTTTCAGACAAGGTTGGTGCTTTCATAGCATAGTAACCAAATATCAGTCCACCGAGGACAAATAAAAGTAAGAAAAATGAAATGGCTGCGATGGCAACATATTTCAACCATTGAATGACTGTTTGTTTATTCATTTAAATACCACCTAGAAGTTTCTGTTCGATAATATCAAGATAAGGAACGCTTGGAAGACGATTCTTATCTACTAGAAAGCCGTGCTCCTGAATATAGGAGAGGGGCATGGATTTACTACCATGATCGATGTTGTAATAGTGAATTAATGCAGGAGCAGGAAGTAAGTAGGTTTCACTCAACTTTGCAAAATGCAAGAGAACGAAACAGATACCGCCTTGCTGGACAACCGCCTCCATATGATCGATCTGATGTTGATGAAAATTTTTCATCGGCATGGATTGCTTTTGCTGTGTTTCCTTAGCTTCAAAATCGATATAGTGTCCCTTGTATACTCCAGAATAGTCCGTCGTTGAGGCTTGCCTGAAATAGGCTTCAACAATTTTTGCCCGACTGCGACGTGGATAATCCACTTTCACGATTTGAATCGGTGTTGGTTTTTTATGGATGACAGCTAGACCTCGAGAAAGATAGTATTGATTACTTTCATTGATCATTTTTTCAAATGTCATCCCACGATTCGCAAAGTCGATCGGATGTTTCTTTTGTGTAGAGACCAAGGTTTTTTTGGCTACTTTATGTGGATAGTTGACCATAGTTCTCCTTATTGGTACAATTACATCACTCTATTATATCATAAATTAGAATAATGAGGAAAAAATGAATACCATACTTGTTGCAGGTTATAAGAGTTTTGATGTGGGCGTCTTTTCCAATAAAGACCCTCGACTGACCATTATCAAAAAAGCCATTGAAAGAGATCTTCGTCGTTTATTTGAAGAAGGAGTGAAATGGCTGGTCTTTTCTGGTAATTTGGGATTTGAGGCTTGGGTACTAGAGGTCGCCTTTGCATTAAAAAAAGATTACGATTTTCAAATGGCGACGATCTTCCTATTTGAGAATGTTGGCGAAAATTGGAATGAAAGCAATCAGGAATTATTAGCACGCTTCAAACAGGTGGATTTTGTGAAATATGCCTATCCCCACTATAGCAATCCGGGTCAACTAAAAGAATACAATCAGTTTTTGATAGATAACGCGGATGGAGCTTATGTTTTTTATGATCCAGAAAATGAAACCAATTTAAAATATCTTTACAAAATGATGGTAGAAAAAGAACCATTTTATGTCAAACAATTAAGTTTTGATGACTTAAATGAACTTGCTGAAAATTTTTACGAAAACTAAGTGTTATACCTTGATTTTTCTTACCATTTTTTTATATAATTGAGATGATGAACTAGATTGGAGAGAGTAATGGCGAGTATTATTTTTACTGCGAAAGATATTTTTGATCAAGATTTCAAACGAGAAGTTCGTGGTTATAATAAAGATGAAGTAAATGAATTTTTGGATGATGTCATAAAAGACTATGAAACCTATGCTGCTTTGGTGAAAGAATTGCGTGAAGAAAACGCCCGCCTTCGTGAAGAACTTGCCCAAAAAGCACAGGAAACACCACAAACATCTCCGATTGCTAGCACTGCTACGCAAGAATTCCCGCAAGTGACAACAGCGACGAACTTTGATATTCTCAAACGTCTCAATCGTTTGGAAAAAGAAGTTTTTGGGAAACAGATCGTAGATCGCGATTATTAATCCCATAGATTGTGCAATTTTTGGATAATCGCGTGAGAGAATCCTCTCATGAGGAAAGTCCATGCTAGCACAGGCTGTGATGCCTGTAGTGTTTGTGCTAGGTGAATCCATAAGCCTAGGGACTTGGTATTCAAGTTACGGCGAGTGAAGGAGCTAAGTCTAAGGATAAGCTCTAGTAACTCTGAAAGTGCCACAGTGACGTAGTTTTTAGGGAAACCTAAAAAGTGGAACGAGGTAAACCCCTCAAGCTAGCAACCCAAACTTTGGTCGGGGCATGGAATGCGTGGAAACGAACATAGCATTCTGACTGGAAACAGTAGACAGATGATTATCGAAGGAAATGGTACCTAGTCATTTCTGGAACAAAACATGGCTTATAGAAAATTGCATATAGGTTGATGAGGTGGAGAGAGATCTCAACCTCCTTTTTTAAAGTGATAGGAATAAGATGAAAAAACAATTTGAATTGATTGCAACGGTCGCTGCTGGCTTAGAGGCTGTTGTTGGTCGAGAACTACGCGATCTCGGTTACGATTGCCAGGTTGAAAATGGACGGGTTCGATTTCAAGGAGACCGTCGAGCAATCATAGAAACCAACCTCTGGTTGCGCGCGGCTGATCGAGTGAAAATTGTGGTTGGGACTTTTCCAGCCAAAACCTTCGAAGAACTCTTTCAAGGTGTTTTTGCTTTGGATTGGGAAAATTATTTGCCTTTAGGAGCACGTTTTCCTATTTCTAAGGCTAAATGTGTCAAATCAAAGCTGCATAATGAACCTAGCGTTCAGGCCATTTCGAAAAAAGCAGTGGTTAAAAAGTTACAAAAACACTATGCCCGACCAGAAGGTGTTCCTCTCATGGAAAATGGGGCAGAGTTCAAGATCGAAGTATCGATCCTTAAAGATCAAGCCACTGTCTTGATTGATACCACTGGTAGTAGCCTCTTCAAACGTGGTTATCGGACTGAAAAAGGGGGAGCCCCTATTAAGGAAAATATGGCAGCAGCAATTCTTCTGTTGTCAAACTGGTATCCAGATAAACCCTTGATTGACCCGACATGTGGTTCTGGAACGTTTTGTATTGAGGCGGCAATGATTGCGAGAAATATGGCACCTGGTTTACGTCGGACCTTTTCTTTTGAAGAATGGAACTGGATGGATGATCGCTTGATTCATGAAGTCCGTCAAGAAGCAAGCAGAAAAATCAATCGCGAGATCGAATTGGATATTATGGGAACCGATATCGATGCACGGATGGTTGAGATTGCCAAAGAAAATGCCCAGAAAGCGAGCGTTAGCAGTGATATTACTTTCAAACAAATGCGAGTCCAAGATCTTCACTCAGATAAGATCAACGGGGTGATTATCTCCAATCCTCCATATGGAGAACGCTTATCCGATGATGAGGGTGTGACGAAATTGTATACTGAAATGGGGCACGTATTTGCACCTCTCAAAACCTGGAGTAAATTTATCTTAACCAGTGATGAAGGTTTTGAATCTAAATTCGGTAGTAAAGCAGATAAAAAACGAAAACTTTATAACGGAACCCTAAAAGTTGATCTCTACCAATATTTTGGGGAACGAGTAAAACGGCAGATTAAGGCATAGAAAGGATTTTTATGACAGAGAAGGATAAAAAGCCATTAGAGCAAGAAACAGAATCAATTTTAGAGTTTGAAGATGCTAAAGAGATGACGATTGGGCAGGCCAATCGAAAGGCAGAAGAAATCGAAGCAGGTGTCACTGAAGGTGATAATGTCTTAGACAAATACATCAAACAACACCGAGCAGAAATTGAAGCTGAAAAATACGATACAAAAATTTTGGCCAAAGAAGAATTGGCTAAAGCTGAAGAGTTGGCAGCTACAGAAACAGTTGCAGAAGTAGCTGAAGCAGTGGCGGCACCGGAAGTGACGGAAACGGTCTTGGAACAAAGGCCTGAAATGGATGCTATCTCAACAGAATTACCTGCTAAGATTAAATTTGGACCCACACCAACTGAACCAATTGTAGAAGCAGAGGAGCTTCCTGAGGAAACACCAAGCAATGCGGGTAAACGAATCAAAGCAGTTCTATACTCTGCATTAGGTCTAGCGATTGTCGGGTCAGCCATTTTTGTGACCTATAACTGGATGCACAGTCGTGGGAAATCTGGTGGTACAACTGTTGTATCGTCTTCATCTAGCAAGTCATCTTCTACTTCTAAATCAAGTAGCAGTGAAACACAAGCTCAAAAATTGGAAGAGTTTACCAAAGCCTACGATGCCTTTTTTGTAGATGAATCAAAAAGTTCTCTTAAAAATGATAAATTTGGAGACTTGGAAAATCTTAAAAAACTGCTGGACAAATTAGAAGGAAGCAGTGATTATAATGCGGCTAAAACAAAATATGAAGACCTTGTGAAGAAAGTTTCTGCTATTCAAAAAGTGAATTCTCAATTCAGTTCTCCAGTCATCAAAGATGGAGTTCTTGATGCAACTGCCAAAGCGAAAAGTGATGCGACCTTTGCAGAAACAAAGACAGGCAATGAAAAATTAGATAGCTTATTGAATGAAGCAGTTGCGCAAGGACGTTCACAACAAGTTGCGACACCGGCACCAGTGACTGGAACAGGAGGTACAGATACTTCTAATGCAACTCCAGTCCCAGCTCAAGCAGCAACGCCTACGGCCCCAGCTGTCAATGCTGCTACAGGTAGTGCAGGAACGGCAAACCCAGGCTATTCAGGGTACGGTCTTCCAAGCGATGGTGTCCCACTTCAGCGGAACTTGAGCCGTGTGCCGTATAATCAAGCGGCTATCAATGATGTGAATAACCCAGCTTGGATATTTGGTGATGGGATCCTTGAAAAAGTATTGAACATTGCTCGTAAACGTGGACATATCACTGGCAATCAATACATTTTAGAGCGTGTCAATATCATTAACGGTAATGGCTATTACAACCTCTTCAAACCAGATGGAACCTATCTCTTTAGTATCAATGCCAAAACTGGTTATTTCGTAGGAAACGGAAAAGGTCATTCAGATGCTCTGGATTATTAATGCTTGATCAGACATCCCCTTTTTGGGAAAAATGACAAAAAAAAGAGAGTGGGACAGAAATCGGTAATTCGTTAGAATTCGATTTCGTCGTCCCACCTCCGCACAGTTGAGTAGGGCTGTAAAAACTGATGAAATCAGCGTAGTAGAGTCCACTCAACCACTGCGTCTTGCTCGACAATCCAAAAATAATTGAGAGGCTAGGACTTTTGTCCCAGCCTCTTTTTCGTATTAAACAAGATGACGTTCAAATGGATCATCTGAGATTCCTTGATCTAGAATCAGGCGACACCATTCTTTGGCTGAGAAGAGGCTGTGGTCCTTGTAATTTCCACAAGACTCAATGGTTGTGCCTGGCACATCCTCCCAAGTGCTGACAGATGCAATTTCTTCTAAAGATTCTTTGATTACTTTAGCAATTTCCGTACTCGAATGCTGTCCCCACATGATCATATGAAAACCGGTGCGACATCCAAATGGGGAACAATCAATCATACCATCGATGCGTTTGCGAATAAGCATTGCAAGAAGGTGCTCGATCGTGTGGAGCCCTGCCGTTGGAATCGCATTTTCATTGGGTTGCACTAAACGAATATCAAAGTTGGAGATGATGTCTCCTTTGGGTCCAGTTTCTTCCCCAATCAAGCGTACATAGGGAGCCTTCACAGCCGTGTGGTCCAATTCAAAACTTTCAACAATTACTTCTTTTGTCATACTCAAATCCTTCTTTGTTTTTCTTGATTATAGCATAAAAAAGCAGATTCAACAAAGTGGAAATAAATGAATTCCTAACAGATGTTCCATGAAAGAAACGTGGATAAAAGAACAAGCGTTAAACAAAAATATAAAAGGTTTTTCCTGTTTTTTTAGATTGTTAATTTTAGTAATTTATGGTAAAATGAAAAAGAATTTTTAATTCAACTAATTAAATAGATTTGGGGTAAAAGCATGAATTTTGTTATTACAGGTGTTTTTGCCGCGGTCATTGGTTTAGTCATTGGATATGTGGGAACTGCTCTTAAAATGAAAGCTTCAAAAGAAGCTGCGGAACTCACCCTTTTGAATGCTGAACAAGAAGCAACGAATTTACGTGGACAGGCTGAACGTGAAGCCGATTTGATTTTAAAAGAGGCGAAGCATGAGTCAAGTTCACTTAAAAAAGAAGCACTTTTGGAGGCAAAGGAAGAAGCCAGAAAATATCGTGAAGAGGTCGATGCTGAGTTTAAGTCAGAACGACAAGAATTGAAGCAATTAGAAAGCCGTTTGGCAGAACGTGCTAGCAATCTTGATCGCAAAGACGACATTTTAACAAGCAAAGAACAGTCTCTTGAACACAAAGAGCAAAGTCTTACAGATAGAACTAAACACATTGATGCGCGTGAACAACAGCTGGAAGAGCTTGAACACAAGAAAGTAGAAGAACTGGAACGTGTCGCTGCTCTAAGTCAAGGAGAAGCGCGTGACATTATTTTGAGTCAGACGGAAGAGCAACTTTCAAAAGAAATTGCCTCACGGATTCGTGATGCTGAATTGGAAGTGAAAGAACGTTCTGATAAAATCGCAAAAGACATTCTCGTGCAAGCTATGCAGCGAATGGCAGGTGATTTTGTTGCTGAGCAAACAAACTCAACGGTTCATTTGCCAGATGATAGCATGAAGGGCCGTATTATCGGTCGTGAAGGACGCAATATTCGTACCTTTGAGAGCTTGACAGGTGTCGATGTGATTATCGATGATACGCCTGAGGTGGTGACCTTGTCAGGATTTGATCCGATTCGTCGTGAAATTGCCCGTATGACAATGGAGAGCCTTCTCAAAGATGGTCGGATCCATCCAGCCCGCATCGAAGAGCTGGTTGAGAAGAACCGTCAGGAAATTGACAATCGTATTCGTGAATACGGTGAGGCCGCTGCCTATGAAATCGGTGCGCCAAACCTCCATCCAGATTTGATGAAAATCATGGGACGGTTGCAATTCCGTACTTCTTATGGTCAAAATGTTTTGCGTCACTCCATTGAAGTTGCCAAACTTTCTGGTATTATTGCTAGCGAGTTGGGTGAAAATGCTACCTTGGCACGACGTGCAGGATTCTTACATGATATCGGAAAAGCGATTGACCGTGAAGTGGAAGGAAGTCACGTTGAAATTGGGACAGAATTGGCACGGAAGTACAAGGAACACCCAGTGGTGGTCAATACCATTGCCAGTCACCATGGTGACGTGGAACCCGAAAGTGTCATCGCAGTCATTGTCGCTGCAGCGGATGCCTTGAGTGCAGCTCGACCTGGAGCACGAAGTGAGTCACTTGAAAGCTACATCAAACGCTTGCAAGATCTTGAAGAAATTGCAAATAGTTTTGAAGGAGTTAAGACAAGTTTCGCCCTTCAAGCAGGTCGTGAAATCCGTATTATGGTTAGCCCTGAGGCAATCAAGGATGATAAAGTGACGATCTTAGCTCATGATATTCGTGAGAAGATCGAATCTAATCTTGAATATCCTGGAAACATTAAGGTTACCGTTATTCGAGAATTGCGTGCAGTCGATTACGCAAAATAAACAAAAAGCTTGAGATCTAGCATCTCAAGCTTTTTGAATGAAAAAATCAGTTGAAAATTAGGCCGTTTTTTGTTACACTAGTTAGAAAGACATTGAAGGAGAAATCATGGCGGATCGTGGCTTATTAATCGTATTTTCTGGCCCTTCGGGGGTTGGAAAAGGAACGGTCAGACGAGAAATTTTTGAAAACTCGGACAATCAGTTTCAGTATTCTGTATCGATGACGACGCGTGCACAACGTCCAGGTGAAGTGGATGGTGTCGACTATTTTTTCCGTACACGTGAAGAATTTGAAGATTTGATCCGTCAAGGGCAAATGTTGGAGTATGCTGAGTACGTTGGAAATTACTATGGGACTCCTTTAACCTATGTGAATGAAACCTTGGACGAGGGAATCGATGTATTCCTTGAAATTGAAGTTCAGGGTGCACTTCAAGTAAAGAAGAAAGTTCCAGATGCAGTTTTTATTTTCTTAACTCCGCCTGATTTGGATGAATTGCAAGATCGATTAGTTGGTCGCGGGACAGATAGTGCAGAAGTCATTGCGCAACGGATTGAAAAAGCAAAAGAAGAAATCGCCATGATGCGTGAATATGACTACGCCATTGTGAACGACGAGGTTCCTCTTGCTGCTGAGCGTGTCAAACGTGTGATCGAAGCAGAGCATTTCCGTGTAGACCGTGTCATTGGCCATTATCTGGATATGTTACCAAAAACACAAACTATTGTGAAGAGATAAATAATTAGAAATTAGGTATAGGAATATGATGTTAAAACCTTCTATTGATACATTGCTTGACAAAGTACCATCAAAATATTCATTGGTCATTCTTGAGGCAAAACGGGCCCACGAATTGGAAAGTGGTGCAGTACCCACTCAAGAATTCCAATCAGTTAAATCAACATTACAAGCGCTTGAAGAAATTGAGTCCGGAAACGTAGTTGTTCACCCGGATCCAGAAGCAAAACGTGAAGCGCTTCGTCGTCGGATTGAAGCAGAGCGGATTCGCAAAGAAGAAGAAGAGCGCAAAATTAAGGAACAAATTGCCAAAGAAAAAGAAGATGGTGAAAAAATTTAAGGTTGGGGCTTCTCAATCTTATTTTTTGCTATTTAAAGGGTTCCGTGATAAAGTAAAGCTCATATGATAGAGGCTGGAGGTGAAAAAGTGATAGCAAAAGTCATCGTAGACGTCCCATTGATGCAGACAGATAAACCCTATTCGTATCAGATTCCATCAGAATTTGAAGATATGGTTGAGGCGGGAATGCGAGTTCATGTTCCCTTTGGTAAAGGGAATCGCCTCATTCAAGGGATTGTGGTAGACGTTGTAGAAGAGGCAGATACAAGCGAGGAATTGAAGGCGATTGGAGAGGTATTAGACTACACTCCAGTCTTAAATCAAGAGCAGTTCTGGTTGGCAGATCAATTGCGAAAAAGTGTCTTTTCCTACAAAATAACAATTTTAAAAGCCATGCTTCCCTCACTTCTTAATTCCAGTTATGACAAGATTTTGTATCCTCAACCATCTTTGGATCCAACTCTCAAAGAGAAACTTTTTTGTGAAAAAAATGAAGTTTCTTTTTCTTCTCTAGATGTGGCCGATCAAGCCCAAGTGATGCGGTTGGTCAGAAAAGGTGATTTGGTACTTGAATACAAGGCCAAGGATAAGAAACAAATTAAAACAGAAAAATGGTATCGCGTTAACCAGGAACGATTAAAAGAACTGCAACCGACTGCGAGAGCTAAAAAAAGACTAGTATTGAAAGAACGCCTGTTGCTAGAGCAAGAGGAGCAACCTTTAGCAGGATTGTATCAGGATTTTTCACGAGAAGTAGTGGCCTATTTTATTGATCAGGATATATTAGAAATTACCGAACGAGAAGTGAATCGGGCAGCATCTTACTATGAAGGAAAAAAACAAACCCGAGCTTTAGTCTTAAATCCAGAACAATCAAAGGCTGTAAAAACAGTTGTTTCTAAACTTGGGAAAGAATCAAAGCCCTTCTTATTAGAAGGTGTGACTGGAAGTGGGAAAACAGAAGTTTATCTGCAGATTATTCAGGAAGTTCTAAATAAGGGGAAAACGGCTATTATGTTGGTTCCTGAGATTTCCCTGACGCCACAGATGACGGATCGTTTTATTTCCCGTTTTGGTCAGGAAGTAGCCATTCTACACTCGGGCTTATCAAATGGTGAGAAGTATGATCAATGGCGAAAAGTTGAACGTGGGGAGGCCAAGGTAGTCGTTGGAGCACGCTCAGCCATCTTTGCTCCTTTAAAAAACATCGGAGCGATCATTATTGATGAGGAGCACGAGGCTTCCTACAAACAAGATAGTAATCCACGCTACCACGCAAGGGATGTCGCAGTCCTAAGGGCTCAGTACAATCAAGCAGTCTTGCTTCTTGGATCTGCTACACCAAGTTTAGAATCACGGGCTCGTGCAACAAAAGGGGTTTATGAATTAATTCGTCTAACCCAGCGGGCCAATCCGGCAGCCAAAATTCCAGAAGTTAAAGTCGTTGATTTTCGTGATTATATTGGCCAAAATGAAGCTGGTAACTTCACTCCGGTTCTAGTGGAAGCTATTGCTGATCGCTTGCAGAAAAAAGAGCAGGTTGTCTTGATGTTGAACCGCCGTGGTTATTCCAGTTTTGTCATGTGTCGCGAGTGTGGAACTGTAGATACTTGTCCCAATTGTGACATCTCACTGACCCTCCATATGGATACTAAAACCATGAACTGTCATTATTGTGGCTATAGTAAAGCGATTCCTCGACACTGTCCAAATTGCCAAAGTCCTTCTATTCGTTATTACGGGACAGGAACGCAAAAAGCCTATGATGAATTACAAGAGATCTTTCCTGAAGCTAAAATTCTGCGCATGGATGTGGATACCACTCGAAAAAAAGGGAGCCACGCAGCGATATTAGATGCTTTCGGGAATGGAGAAGCGGATATTTTGTTAGGGACGCAAATGATTGCGAAGGGCTTGGATTTTCCAAATGTGACGTTAGTGGGTGTCTTGAATGCGGATACTTCTTTAAATTTACCGGATTATCGATCCTCTGAGAGAACCTTTCAACTCTTGACTCAGGTGGCAGGAAGGGCCGGACGAGCAGAGAAAGAAGGAGAGGTTATCATTCAAAGCTACAACCCCAATCATTATGCGATTCGATTTGCCAAAGACCAAGATTATGAAGGTTTTTTTGCCTATGAAATGCAGATTCGCCGGCAGTTAGGCTATACGCCTTATTACTTCACAGTTGGACTAACCCTATCTCATAAGAGTGAGGAAATGGTGATGGAGAAGTCACATCAGGTCATGGAAATTCTCCGATCTGGCTTATCTGATCAGGTCCAAATCTTAGGACCAACACCTAAACCAATTGCACGCACACATAATTTGTATCATTATCAAATCATTGTGAAATATCGTTTTGAAGAAGGGATGACACAGGTCTTGAATCAAATCTTAGAATTTACTCAAGAAAGAGGCAACCAAGATCTCCGTGTCAGTATTGATAATGAACCTCAAAGTTTTATGTAAGGAAGAAAGAAATGACAAAATTAATTTTTATGGGAACGCCTGATTTTTCAGCGACGGTTTTAAAGGGATTGTTAGCAGATTCGCGCTATGAAATTTTGGCAGTTGTGACGCAACCAGACCGCAAAGTAGGTCGCAAAAAAGAGATTCGAATGACCCCAGTGAAGCAGGTAGCTTTGGAACATCAACTACCGGTTTTTCAGCCGGAGAAATTATCGGGTAGTCCGGAAATGGAAACTCTCTTATCCCTAGATGCAGATGGAATTGTGACCGCTGCTTTTGGACAATTTTTACCGACAAAATTGTTGGAGAACTTCCAATTTGCGGTGAATGTCCACGCGTCTTTATTGCCTAAATATAGAGGTGGAGCTCCCATTCACTATGCCCTGATCAATGGTGATGAAGAAGCTGGAGTTACAATTATGGAAATGGTCAAGGAAATGGATGCCGGAGACATGATTGCAGCTCGTTCTCTCCCAATTTTAGATGAGGACAATGTGGGAACTTTGTTTGAAAAATTGGCTGTCCTTGGACGTGACTTACTCCTAGATACTTTGCCAGCTTACCTGGCAGGGGAGATCAAGCCAAGTCCACAAGATCCAAGTTTGGTCACATTTTCACCGAATATTTTACCGGAAGAAGAGGTTTTGAACTGGACCAAAACCAATCGCCAAGTCTTTAATCAGATCCGAGGGATGAATCCTTGGCCGGTCGCTCATACGTTATTAAATGGGCAACGCTTTAAAGTTTATGAAGCAGAGCTATGCGAAGGAAATGGAAATCCAGGAGAAATGATTGCTTTGACCAAAAAAGAGTTGGTGGTCGCTGCAGGAGAAGGCGCATTGTCCCTCAAAGTTGTGCAGCCGGCAGGAAAACCAAAAATGTCCATCACAGACTTTTTGAATGGCGCTGGCCGTCAATTGAAAGTAGGAGATCACTTTGGAAGTTAAACAAATGAATGCGCGTGAACAGATCGTTCGAGTGTTAGAAGAGGTTTTTGAACAGGGAGCTTATTCTAATATTGCACTAAATCAAGCGCTAGAACACTCTCAACTTTCAGATAAAGATAGAAGCTTTGTTACGGAAGTTGTATACGGTACTGTAGCACGAAAGATAACACTCGAGTGGTATCTCGCCCACGTAATTGAAGACCGGACGAAATTAGATCCTTGGCTCTATTATCTTTTGATGATGAGTTTGTATCAACTTGTCTATTTAGACCGAATTCCCGATCATGCCATCGTCAATGAAGCTGTCCAGATAGCAAAACGTCGTAAAGAAGGCAGTGAGAAGTTTGTCAATGCTATTCTTAGAAAGCTCCTCCGCGAGGGGCTACCAGCTGTTGATACGATCAAGCGAAAGAACAAACGTTATTCGGTAGAGTATTCCCTACCTGTATGGTTGGTCAAAGCATTGATCGAAGAATACGGTGAAGAACGCGCTTGCGCTATTTTTAAGAGTCTCTATCAGCGTAATAAATCCAGTATTCGTGTGATTGATCTGGACGAAAAAGAAGAGTTGGCTCAGCTGCTCGAAGCAACCTCCTCTCTACTTGCTTCGTCCGCTCTCGTGAAAGAGCAGGGACATTTTGCAGGACACTCCTTGTTTAAAGAAGGGCGCATTACTATTCAAGATGAGTCCAGTCAGTTGGTGGCACCAGCTTTGGATTTGCAAGGAGATGAGTGGGTTTTAGATGCCTGTGCGGCGCCAGGTGGAAAGACGACTCACCTGGCTTCTTATCTTACAACTGGAAAAGTCACAGCCTTGGATCTCTATGACCATAAGCTCAAATTGATTCAAGAAAATGCTAATCGGCTCCATGTTGCGGACAAAATTTTGACAAAGAAGTTAGATGCGACAAAAGTCTTTGAAACATTTGGACCTGATGCTTTCGATAAAATTTTGGTGGATGCGCCTTGTTCAGGGATTGGTTTGATACGGAGAAAGCCTGATATCAAGTACAATAAAGAGAGTGCAGATTTTGTATCTTTACAAGCTATTCAATTGGCCATTCTGGATAGTGTTTGTCAAAGTGTGCGTAAAGGTGGTATAATAGTGTACAGTACGTGTACAATTATGGGCAAAGAGAATTTTGAAGTGGTGGACCAATTTTTGAAAAACCATCCAAATTTCGAACAAGTCCCATTGGATCACGAAAGAAAAGATATTCTTAAAAATGATTGTATCCTTATTACACCCGAATTATATGGAAGTGACGGCTTCTTTATCAGTCGTTTTAAGAGAATCTCATAATATCAGGAGGAAACTGACAGTATGGATATGACGATCTTAACCGATGTAGGTCAAAGACGGACAAATAACCAAGACTATGCAAATCAATATAAAAACAAGGCAGGAAAATCTATGGTTTTACTTGCTGATGGTATGGGAGGACACCGTGCCGGAAATATTGCTAGTGAAATGGCAGTCACAGACTTAGGTGCGGCTTGGGTTTCTTCTGAGATCGAGACGGTTAATCAAGTACGGGAATGGTTTGCAGAACATTTAGAAGCTGTGAACCGTCGGATCCATTTAGCTGGGCAAGATGATGAGCACAAAGGAATGGGAACGACATTGGAAGCCTTGGCTTTTGTAGAAGGGCAAGTGATTTATGCCCATGTTGGAGATTCGCGGATTGGCCTCATTCGTCAGGGCGAATATCAGCAGTTGACCAGTGATCATTCTCTTGTAAATGCTCTTTTGCGAGCAGGTCAAATCACAGAGGAAGAAGCAGCCCATCATCCTCAACGTAACATCATCACTCAGTCCATTGGCCAAAAAGATGAGTTGGAGCCGGATTATGGTTTGGTGACGGTTGAAGCAGATGATTATATTTTGATCAATAGTGACGGTTTAACTAATATGATTGGTCCGGATGAAATCAGAGATATTGTCTTGAGTGATGTTTCACTGGAAGAAAAAGCTCAAACCTTGATTCGTTTTGCCAATAATGCTGGAGGCTTGGATAATATCACTGTTGTACTGCTCCACTTTACTGAGGAGGACGCAGCATGATTCAAATCGGCAAAATTTTTGCCGGGCGATATAAAATCATCCAACAAATTGGACGCGGCGGGATGGCAGATGTTTATCTTGCGCGTGATTTGATTTTAGATGGGGAAGAAGTTGCAGTCAAGGTACTGCGTACGAATTACCAGACGGATCCCATTGCAGTTGCGCGTTTTCAGCGTGAAGCAAAGGCGATGGCAGAGCTGGACCATCCAAATATCGTTCGGATTACAGATATTGGCGAAGAAGAAGGACAACAATACCTTGCAATGGAATATGTTGCAGGTTTAGACTTGAAACGCTATATCAAAGAAAATGCTCCTTTATCAAATGAAGAAGCTGTTCGTTTGATGGGGCAGATCCTTCTAGCTATGCGTCTTGCCCATACGCGTGGCATTATCCATAGAGATTTAAAACCACAGAATGTCCTCTTGACACCAGATGGAACAGCAAAAGTTTCAGACTTTGGGATTGCAGTGGCCTTTGCAGAGACTAGCTTGACCCAGACCAACTCGATGTTGGGGTCGGTTCATTATTTGTCCCCTGAGCAGGCGCGTGGTTCAAAAGCTACAGTGCAAAGTGACATCTACGCTATGGGGATCATTTTCTATGAGATGTTGACAGGACACATTCCTTATGATGGAGATAGTGCAGTCACAATTGCTTTGCAGCATTTTCAAAAGCCACTCCCATCTATTCGTGAAGAAAATAAGAATGTTCCACAAGCTTTAGAAAATGTGGTGATCAAAGCGACAGCTAAAAAACTGACGGATCGCTATAAATCAGTGGCAGAGATGTATGTGGACCTTTCAAGTTGCTTGTCCTACGAGAGAAGAAATGAGAAAAAACTGATTTTTGAAGACCAAGCGAAAGCTGATACAAAGACTCTTCCAAAAGTGAGTCCAACTCCAAAGACGGCTCCTGTTCCAATCTCTGAGGTACGCAGTGAAATCAGTTCGGTAGATCCTAATCGACCATTATCTGACCAGCAGACCATGGCACCAAGTAAAAAGCCAAGAAGACGCTTGCGGGCGCGCTACAAGGTCTTGTTTGTTGCTATTGCCCTAGTTCTTGCTGCCTTTACTTTCTTGTTGTATATGAGCCCAGCCAATAAAACCGTTCCAGATGTTTCCGGCAAAACCATTGCCGAAGCTAGAGCGGTTATTGAGGGACAAGACCTTCAAGTCGGTGAAGAGAAAGAAGAGTACAGTGATTCGGTTGCAGAAGGCTATGTCATTCGAACCAATCCAAATGCAGGGGCCCAAAAGAAAGAACAAAGTCGAATTGATTTGATTGTTTCAAAAGGACCAAACAGCTTTGAAATGCCAAATTACGTGGGTGAAACACGGGCAAAAGCAGAAGAAGATTTGAAAAATACTTATAAAGTATCAAGCAAAATGATCACGATTGAAGAAGTTGAGACCTTCGATTATGCTGCAGGGACAGTTCTTGAACAAACTCCAGCTCCAGGAGAGCAATATTCTCTGAATTCAAAAACTAAGATTGTTTTGAAAGTAGCGAAAGAAACGACTTCAATTGAAATGCCAAACTATGTTGGATCAACTTATGATTTTGCTAGAAGTAATTTGATTGAGATCTATGGTATTAAAGAAGCCAATATCGAATTAAGAAAAACAGAACATCTCCCTGATGGGGTATCTGTTTCTGCAGGTCAAATTGTCAGTCAAACTCCAGAAGTTTCGAGTACGGTGGATATTAACCGAACACGAATTGTTTTGACTGTATATGAGCCTAAAGTGACAGCTTCTTCAAGTACGAAAGCCTCATCAAGTTCTGATACATCTAGTTCATCCTCTGGTGAACGATCAGATACAGAAAGTTCAAGCAGTAGTGCAACTAGTGGAGATTAATAAATCAGTCTAAGACTCAGATGGATTTCTGGGTCTTTTTGATTGTCTGCTATTATCCAACCACAGACGGAAGTCAAATGAGGAAAAATTTGATAAAATAGGAAAAGATGAGGTAGACTATGTGGAAAATACAAATTTTTATTTTCGTTGAAGCCGTTTTGTTAACATTAGCAGCGATCACCATTTTATCAATCGATTTTTCCAGATTTGTTGTCTTGATGGTTCTCTTTTTGCTCCTTTTGTATTACTATTTTGGCAAACAAAAAGCGAATTTTCTATTAATCGCGCTGAGTGTGCTATTGTTTTTTATCGTGATGCTGAATCCTTTTGTGATTGCAGCCATTTTATTTGCGGTGGTTTATGGTTTATTGATTGCCTACCCTTATATGTATAAGGAAAATGAAGCCGTTGTGTTTGATGTTGAAGAGGATACGAAAATTCGTCAGGAAAAAACTCGATGGATTGGTGATTTACAACATTTTTCAAAGCAAAGTCGAGGGTATCGAGATCTGAATGTGATCCGAGTTTTTGGGAATGACACCCTCCATTTAGAGGAGGTAGCCATTTGCAATTGGGACAATGTAGTGATCATTCGGAAAGGGTTTGGAAATACAAAAATTATCTTACCGATTGATTTGGAATTGCATTTACAAATTAACACCCTGTATGGAGATCTGAAGTTTTTGGATCTTCCTGTCCGTAAAATGAGGAATGAAACCATAGACATTGAAACGGCACACTATCGGAGATCGCACCGTTCTATAAAAATTGTGTTAGTTGGTATTGTTGGGGATGTTGAGGTGATTCGCGCATGAAGAAATTAGACTATCTCCTATTGTATTTCTATTCCCTAATGGTGGTTGCGGTCATTTGTCATACCATTTTCCATTTTGTTGGTTTTCAGTGGGGCAAACTTCTCTCAGATCTTTCCTTGCTTCAGTCATTCCTATTTTTGGTTTTTAGTCTGACGCTTGCATTGACGGCTTTGGTTGTCTTAATTATTAAGATCACGCAATTTGTAACAGTTCATGCAGTACAACAAAAGGTAGAATCTATCCTGACTGCTTCACAGCGAAAAGAAATTGCCCCCAAAGAATTGAATCAACAGTTAGATTTATTGGACAGCAAATTGCTTCGACTAGAAGAAAATTTACAAAAGAGTGAAAATCGTGTGATGCGAAATGAAGAAGAAATTGTGGAAATCGAGCGTAAGAGAATTGCGCGTGATCTACATGATACGGTTAGTCAAGAATTGTTTGCAGCCAATATGATTTTATCTGGAGTGGCAGCACAGGCCCTTGAGTTAGAGAAAAGTCAGATCCAGCAGCAACTAAATGGTGTGTCAGATATTCTAGGTACAGCCCAAAATGATTTACGCGTCTTGCTCCTACATCTTCGTCCTACAGAATTGGAAGGAAAAAGTTTGGTAGAAGGTATGGAGATGATTTTTAGAGAATTGAAGGAAAAGAGTAACCTAACAGTTGTCTTCCATCATAATGACGTGAGCATTCCAAAAGAAATGGAAGAACATCTATTTCGGATCGTCCAAGAAATTGTCAGCAATACCTTGAAACACGCTAGAGCTCAACAAATGGATGTCTTTTTGCATCAGGAAGGAAAACAACTTCATTTACGGATGGTAGATGATGGAATCGGCTTTGAGCAGGAAAAATTGGAACGATTGAGTTATGGGTTGAAAAATATTCAAGAACGTGTAGAGGACATGGCGGGAACCATTAAAATAAGAACGAGTCCTCAAAAGGGAGTGGCTGTGGATATTCGCGTTCCCCTCCTTGTAAAAGAGAAAAATGAAAAGGAAACTGTATGAAAGTATTATTAGTAGACGACCATGAAATGGTTCGATTGGGATTGAAAAGCTTTTTGTCCATGCAAACCGATATTGAGCAAGTCTTAGAGGCGAAAAATGGGCATGAAGGGGTGGACTTGGCGCTGAAAGAAAGACCAGACGTCATCATCATGGATATTGTGATGCCAGAGCTAAATGGAATCGATGCGACTCTAGCCATCCTAAAAGAGTGGCCGGAAGCTAAAATTGTCATTTTGACGTCTTATTTAGATAACGAAAAGATTTACCCTGTCTTAGATGCCGGTGCAAAAGGATATATTTTAAAGACCTCGTCAGCAACTGAGATCTTACAGGCTGTCAGAAAGGTTGCAAAGGGAGAATTTGCAATTGAGACAGAAGTTAGTCAAAAAGTTGAGTCACGAAAGAACCATGCTGAATTGCATGATGATTTGACAGCTAGAGAACGAGATATTCTGGCTTTATTGACGAAAGGATATGAAAATCAACGAATAGCAGATGAACTCTTCATTTCTTTAAAAACAGTGAAGACCCATGTCTCCAACATCTTATCCAAATTAGAAGTCAGTGATCGGACGCAAGCAGTCGTCTATGCCTTCCGACACCATCTGGTGAATCAAGAAGATTTTTAAAGGGAAACATGCTATAATAGAGCATGATCATAAGGGGGAGACAAGTGGACGCAAAATTACGTTATAAAGCCAAAAAAGTTAAAATCGTCTTTTTTGATATTGATGATACATTACGTGCAAAAGAAACTGGATTGATCCCAGAATCTGTCAAAGAAGTCTTTCATCAGTTGAAAGAAAAAGGAATCCGAACAGGGATTGCAACCGGCAGAGGGATTTTTGGGGTTGTTCCTGAAATCATGGACTTAAAGCCGGATTTTCTGGTAACCTTAAACGGTGCCTATATAGAAGATACAAAAGGAACTGTGATCTACCAATCACCAATCAATGAAGCAATCGTTTCTTCTTTTGTAGATTGGGCCAAAAAATCCGAGATTGATTATGGGTTAGTGGCTAGTCATCAAGCTGCCCTGTCTAATCGGACACCCTTGATCAGTGATGCTATTGACATCATTTATCCCAACTTACCTGTAGATCCAGATCTGCATCTGAAAGAACCTATTTTCCAAATGTGGACCTTTGATGAACAGGATAGTGAGCTAGAGTTGCCCCCTTCTTTGCAAGAGGATTTGCGCCTAGTTTCGTGGCATCCCCATTCGTCAGATGTTGTTCGCTTTGAAGCTTCAAAAGCTTCAGGAGTTTCTCATCTTGTAAATCATTTGGGCTTGAAGCCAGAGAATGTTTTAGTATTTGGGGATGGATTAAATGATCTAGAACTGTTTGATTATGCTGGAATTAGTATCGCAATGGGAAAATCTGCTCCAGAGTTACAAGAAAAAGCTGATTATATCACTAAGAATTTAGAAGAAGATGGCATATTCTATGCCTTAGAGGAGTTAAATATGGTTGAAAAAGAATTGATATTACCACAGTTAGAACTTGCTACGGTTGACGGTCCTGTCGCTGTGATCAAAACCAATCACGGTGAGATGAACATTCAATTGTTCCCGGATCAAGCACCAAAAACAGTTGCAAACTTTGTAGCTCTTGCTAAGTCCGGCTATTATGATGGTGTCATTTTCCATCGGATTATTAAAGATTTTATGATCCAAGGGGGAGATCCAACAGGTACAGGTATGGGTGGCGAATCCATCTATGGGGAGAGCTTCGAAGACGAATTTTCAAAAGAATTGTACAATATTCGCGGAGCCCTTTCAATGGCAAATGCTGGACCAAACACAAATGGCAGCCAATTCTTTATTGTACAAAATCAACATCTTCCATATTCGAAAAAGGAATTGGTCCGCGGTGGCTGGCCTGAAAAAATTGCTGAAATCTATACGACAGAAGGGGGAACTCCTCACCTAGATCAACGCCATACCGTATTTGGACAATTGATGGATGAAGCTTCTTTTGCTGTGTTGGATGAGATCGCGGCTGTTGAGACCGGGATGATGGATAAGCCAGTAGAAGATGTCGTGATTGAAACCATCGAGATTGAGGACTAATATGAAAATTGGAGATAAGTTAGAAGGGACCATTACAGGCATTCAACCTTATGGTGCCTTTGTCGAACTAGAGTCGGGTGTCACAGGCTTGATTCATATCTCAGAGATTAGAAGTGGTTATGTAAGTAATATTCATGATATTCTTTCAATTGGAGAAAAAGTCTTTGTCCAAGTCATCGATGTTGATGAATATTCTAAGAAAGCTAGCCTCTCTCTGAGAACACTAGAAGAAACACCACAACGAAGTATTCGACACCATCGTTTTTCAAATGACCGCCACAAGAGTGGTTTTGCACCCTTAGCTCAACAGATGCCGACCTGGGTCAAAGAAGGAAAGGTATTCTTTAGCAAACAAGAAAAAAAATAAAAACTTCGATAGGTTGATGAAACCTACCGAAGTTTTTTTAATATAGAGAATTATTCAAATTCGTAAAGGGTAGTAGAAAGGTAACGTTCTCCATTATCTGGTGCAAGAGCAAGAACTTTTTTACCGCTACCCAATTCTTTTGCGACTTCAATAGCAGCATAGATAGCAGCTGCGCTTGAGATTCCGACTAAGAATCCTTCAGCTCCACCGATAGCGCGTGCAAGTTCGAAAGCTTCTTCTGAAGATACGCGACGAACACCATCATATGCATTAGTGTCTAAAGTATTTGGGATAAAGCCTGCTGAAATCCCTTGGATTTTATGTGGTCCAGGTTTTTCACCAGAAAGGACTGCAGATTCATTGGCCTCAACGGCATAGACTTTGACAGCAGGATTATTCTTTTTCAAAGTATGAGAAATACCAGAAACAGTACCACCAGTACCAACACCTGCGACAAAAGCATCTAAACCATCTTTTCCAAAGGCATCAACGATTTCTTGTCCTGTTGTTCTTTCATGTACCTCTGGGTTAGCAGGGTTTTCAAATTGAAGAGGAAGGAAGCCATTTCTTTCTGCAGCGATTGCTTCAGCTTTAGCGATAGCGCCTTTCATTCCTTCACTTCCAGGAGTCAAAACGAGTTCAGCTCCATAGGCTTGGATGATTTTACGACGTTCCACACTCATGGTTTCAGGCATGACAATCACAACTTTGTAGCCTTTAGCTGCGCCAACCCATGACAAACCAATCCCTGTGTTCCCACTAGTTGCTTCGACAATGGTATCACCTGGTTTGATCAAGCCATCCGCTTCAGCTTTTTCAATCATGCTCAAAGCAATCCGGTCTTTGACAGATGATCCAGGATTGAAGGCTTCGAGTTTGACATAGACATCTGCAGCTCCTTCAGGAACAAGACGGTTCAATTTGACAATCGGAGTGTTCCCAATCAGTTCTGTAATATTTTCATAAATAGCCATAATATACCTCAGTTCTAGGTTTTCTTGATACTAACAAGTATAGTCTCTTGCGAGAAGAATGTAAAATATAGAAATTTTATGGGTGTGATAAAAAAAAACTATCGTTGCCGATAGTATTTTAATTATTTTTCTACAGAAAATAGGGGTACTTCAACCTCACGAATTCCTTGGTCCTCAATAATGACTTTACCATTATAAAATTCGACTAAAGCTGCTGTGATAGAACTTGTGTTTCCTTTATCCACAAAAATAGTTGTCATCACCTGATCTGTGAACATCGGATCTTGTTCCGCCAATTGATGGTCTTTTAAGAAATTAGCAAATTCTTGGTATTGGGAATAAGAAAGTGTGATCCCAAGTACCACTTGCTCTTTGATTTCTACCAGTCCAATCTCTCGAACTGCTTGTGCAACACTTCCAGCATAAGCACGAATCAGACCGCCAGCACCTAATTTAATACCTCCAAAATAGCGGGTAACCACGACACAACTATTAGTGATGCGATGATTCTCCAAAACTCCTAACATCGGTACCCCAGCGGTTCCACTAGGCTCTCCATCGTCACTGGTCCGTTTGATGTCACTTTGTTCCCCAATGATGAAAGCAGAGCAGTTATGTGTAGCCTTATAGTGTTCCTTTTTGATGGCATTGATAAAATCTCTAGCTTCCTCTTCAGAGGAGACTCGCTTGACATGACAAATGAATTTTGATTTTTTGATTTCTTCTTGAACAGTGCCGTTCTCTTTAAATGTAACATATTCCATATTCTTATTTTACAAAAAAAGAATGATTTTCTCCAACTTTTGCGAATTAATAAGTATGAAGATAGAAGATTCTTATGGAAGACTCTTAACGAAGAGTCAAATGACAAATGATCTAAAAGAAATTGCCCAAGAACTTCCAGCTATAGAAAAAGAGAATGGAAGGTACCAATGCTTTCGATGTGGCAGTTTGATTGATCAAAAACTGTGGAAGTTGAGTGAAGAGGTACTGTATTGTAGAGCCTGTATCCAATTGGGGAGGATCCGGAGTGATCAAAAACTTTATGCTATTGCACAGAAAGACTTTGAAGGACAGGAGGTGTTAAACTGGAAGGGAACCTTGACTTCCTATCAACAAGAGGTATCTGAAGGACTTATCCAAGCAGTTAAAGCAGGAAAACATGCCTTGGTACATGCTGTGACAGGAGCAGGAAAAACGGAAATGATGTATCAGGTTGTAGCAACAGCGATCAAGGCAGGAAAAGCAGTCTGTATTGCTACCCCAAGAATCGATGTCTGTATAGAATTGTACGGAAGGATGAAGGAAGATTTTTCCTGCCCCATCTCTTTGCTTCATGGAGAATCGGAGCCCTATTTTAGAACGCCTTTAGTGATCGCTACAACCCACCAATTGCTAAAGTTCTATCAGGCCTTTGATCTCCTTATTATAGATGAAGTAGATGCTTTTCCCTATGTAGACAATCCAATCTTATATAAAGCAGCTCAGAATGCAATAAAAAAAGAGGGGAATACCCTATATTTAACAGCAACCTCTACAGATGAGTTAGATAAAAAGGTCAAGAAAAAAGAAATCATTCGTTATAGTCTTCCAAGAAGATTTCATGGGAACCCACTAGTGGTCCCTGAAATAAAATGGGTGCCGAAAATGAGAGAAAAAATAGAAAAAGGAAGAATCCCTTACCAACTATTGCAACTGATCAAGAAACAAATACAAACTCACTACCCATTGTTAATCTTTGTATCTGAAATAGAATTAGGACAACAATTTACCGAGAACTTAAAAAAATACTTTCCCAAAGAAACAGTAGGTTTTGTATCCTCACAGACAACAGACCGTCTACGAATGGTAGAAGAGTTTAGAAACAGAGCCATAACCATGCTAGTCTCTACAACAATTTTAGAAAGAGGAGTGACTTTTCCGTTTGTAGATGTCTTTGTTTTAGAAAGTAATCACAAATTATTTACTAAAAGTGCTCTCGTACAAATTTCAGGAAGGGTCGGTCGAAGTAAAGAAAGACCAACAGGTAAACTACTTTTTCTATCAGATGGCATAACAAGAGAAATGAAGAAAGCGATCAAAGAAATAAAGGAAATGAATCAGGAGGCTGGATTTTGAAAGAATGCTTGCTTTGTACTAAAGAGTTAAAAACTGGTGAACATTTCACAGACCTTATTTTTATGAATCAACAAGAAGAATGGATTTGTAAAGAATGCAAAGAAGACTTCGAACAAATTGGCGAAATCCATTGTCCTAGATGTTATAAAGATAAGGAGGAGAAAGTATGTAAAGATTGCGAATACTGGATACAAAAGGGGAATATGGTCGAACATGAAGCATTATATAGATATAATACAGCAATGAAGGACTATTTCAAGCGATATAAATTTGAAGGCGATCGTTTATTAGGAATGGTATTTGCATGTGACATCAAAAAAGCCTTGAAAAAGTATAAAAGCTATACGATAATACCGACTCCAATCAGCCATGAAAAAAGGCAGGAAAGAGGATTCAATCAAGTATCGACTATACTAGATTTTGCAGAGATAAAGTACAGCAGTGTCTTCCAAAAAGAAGACACTTTAGCCCAATCAAAAAAAACAAGAGAAGAAAGATTAAAAACCTCTCAGCACTTTCAATTAAAAGGAGAAATTTCAGGAAAGCAGAAATATCTAATCTTCGATGATATCTACACAACGGGCAAAACAATCGAATTAATGAAGCGCCTACTAATTGAAAAAGGTGTGAAAGAAATAAAGACATTTTCAATCGCAAGGTAAAAAAAGATTTGCAAAAACTTTATGAAAGCGTTATAATATACATATAAATAAAAACATAATGTTTAGAAAGTAGGTACTAATATGATTAAATATAGTATCCGTGGTGAAAACCTAGAAGTAACAGAAGCCATTCGCGACTATGTCGTTTCTAAACTCGAAAAGATTGAAAAATATTTTCAGGCAGATCAAGAGCTAGACGCTCGAGTAAACTTAAAAGTTTACCGTGAAAAGACCGCAAAAGTAGAAGTGACCATTCCGCTTGGATCTATCACACTTCGTGCAGAAGATGTCTCTCAAGATATGTACGGTTCAATTGATCTGGTTGTGGATAAAATTGAACGTCAAATTCGTAAGAATAAAACAAAAATCGAAAAGAAAAATCGTATTAAATCTGGTGCAGGTAAATTGTTTACCGATGCAGTTGTAGAAGAAGCAGCAACCACAGAAAAAGTTGTTCGCTCAAAAACAATTGATCTAGAACCAATGGATTTAGATGAAGCGATCCTTCAAATGGATCTATTAGCACACGATTTCTTCATTTATCGTGATGCAGAGGATAACACAACAAATGTGATCTACCGTAGAGAAGATGGAGACATCGGTCTATTGGAAGTAAAAGAATAAAGATCAAAAAGAGATTGAAAACATCAATTAAATTATAGAGGAATCAGGAGCATCTATGCTCCTGATTTTTTTATATAAACCAAAAAAGTAAAAAAACTTTCAAAAAAATAAAATTTTTTGGAAAAAAG
>NZ_KV834621.1:0-390 GCF_001837905.1 Streptococcus sp. HMSC076C09 | reverse complement strand
AAAATAACATCTCAAAAGCACTATTTGGCATATCGCGAAAAATAGCTTTCTCAGTGTTGCTATCATCCACGTAGATTTCAAAATTTGGTTCTTTACGCTTTATAACCCGTCCTCTACTATTCGTAAAAGTTGTCGTAGTATACAATTCTTCTGCTTTTAACTTAGCCTTTCCCTCTCGCTCACTTAAATAAAGAGTTAAGAAGTCGAGAATTGCATTTACGCATTTTTCAACAGTGCTTTTCTTTCTTTTTTCTCTATCTCCTGGTAACTGAGATAATCCATAAAGCGTAAAAAACTCTCTGACCATCTCAAGTGTAAGTTGATCTACACTTTTAAGTCCAAGAGTACCAAATATGAAATTAAGAAACTTAACAACGTAAGAAAAGCGTT
>NZ_KV834620.1:0-453 GCF_001837905.1 Streptococcus sp. HMSC076C09 | reverse complement strand
TTTCATCGTTTAGAAGGAGTTGCTGTGGTTATCGTTGTTGCTGAGCTAATTAATTGCTCTTATTACTTTGATGAAGTTACTTTTATTATTGAATTAATTTAAATAATAATAACGATCAATGAAAGTACTCATCGATATTCCCTTTATGCAGTTTAGAGCACAAAGGAAAATGGTACTGATTTGATCGTTTTTTTGTGTATTGACATCCTAAACCCCAGTCAGAACCTTCAGTCATATTAAACAAGGAGATAACATGAGATTTGTTGTATATAAACATTCACTGGTTTTAGGTGATAACAACATCGTGACAAAGCAATTTATCGTTCTGAAACACGATGACGGCAACTTACAATTTACTGATTTTCATCGTTATGTTAAATCTACTTCAAGAATCAAGTCGATTTCAGATGATGGGAATAAACGCTTTTCTTACGTTGTTAAGTTTCTTAATTT
>NZ_KV834619.1:0-275 GCF_001837905.1 Streptococcus sp. HMSC076C09 | reverse complement strand
GTTGTAAATCCCAAAGAAGAAATGATAATAACAGTCGGCTCAATATAATTATCTTCTAGCTGTTTTACATCATTTTCCAAGTCTGACAAAACTTCTTCATCCGCTATCCGACGGCTATATAGAAAAGTCTGAAAGATAGCCTTCTTAATACCCGACTTGAAGTCTGTCAGCACTCGTGCATAGTAATAACGTTTCCCCGCCAAACCCAGCAAGAGAATCAAATTTCCAACAATCCCCCAAAACAAGACCTGCCATAGCAAATGCAACTGGTGATT
>NZ_KV834618.1:0-498 GCF_001837905.1 Streptococcus sp. HMSC076C09 | reverse complement strand
CTTTCACAAATTTGTAAGTACCTTGGATTAGAATACAGATGTACAAAAAAAGAATTAAATCATATTATAGAACAATATTTTAAGGGAAATAGAGTAGAAAAATTTTTGAGGAAAAGAAACAAAAATCAAACCGAAATAATAACCCTAAATACATCATTACTTGAATGTGGGTTTTCCTTTAATCAGAAATTTCGTGATTATTTTTCAGCTGTAACAGGTGTTAATCCGTTTAAATTTAATGCTGATATGGCAACAGCTTGGCGAAAAGTAAAACGGGACAACAACATAAATTTTACAATCAAAGATATGATTAAAATATACTATGGAGAGTCAGACTACGCCAAGTATGATAATTCAGCTTGCCAATGGAATCAATTTCTAAAAGACTTTTGTGCAGATGAATTTAGCAATCATTACTCCAACAAGTTAAAAGTTGCGGCTATCCTTTGGAAAGAAGTTAGAGATTCAAAAAATAAAAAAATTTATTCACGGGGACTT
>NZ_KV834617.1:0-7284 GCF_001837905.1 Streptococcus sp. HMSC076C09 | reverse complement strand
ATAACTAAAAATTTTTTTCGGGCGAAAATCGGTCCAAAATGTACTTTATTCACGTGAAAACTGGAAATTTCAACCACCCTCAATTCATGCGAAAATGTACTTTATTTAAGTGAACACTGGAAATTTTTTCAATTGTACATAACCCAAAAATGTACTTTTTAAAATAAAATTTTTGATATATCAAAGCATTTTCATGTAGCTGCTATGCTTGGCGAAATTGACCTAAACTTAAAAAAACCAAGCTACATTTTAGCAACTTGGTCTCCCAAAATCTTCTTGAAAGGCACAAAATGTTGCCTTTTTCTTCTCCGTCCTTTACAAATTAAGCATGGCTCTTTATGGCGTTTCTCAAATAAAACTCTATTATATAAGGACATCTTGTACCTATGTTTATCATTATTTTTGCAGATCCACCACACATTGGTCCGACTATTTTCACTGACTTCACTGGGATTTGCTAATAGAACATTATTCAAGTGATCCCATTCCTGAACTAAGGTTGGTTGTTTAACATCAAATGAGTTAAATCCTGGCAACACTTTTCGTCCAAAACAGTAAGGACAACCAAACTTAGAATTTACTCGATTGGCAATGGTATCTTCATATTCACCGTGGCATACCTGACATTCCCAAATCCATTTTGCCTTAGACGTATACAATACTTCACCAATTTCACAGGTATTATTATTGCTGAATGACTCAATAAGTTCGGGATATTTGCCCTCAAGACTATTGTAGCCTGAAAGAAGTTTTTTTCCCGCACAATAAGGACAACAATTATCATTTTCTTCACGATCACAAATTCTGGCTTCAAATTCCCCCTGACATCTTCTACACTTCCAATTAACTTTTGCTGTAGAGGATGGAAAGATTGCCGAAATGCTTCCATAGATATCCGATTGCCATTCTTCAATGAGGAGTGGTTTTACTACGTCTAATGATTCTGTTTTGGGGTTTGGGAGCAGATGTGTGCAATAGGGACAAATATCTTTTAGACTTTTGGTTTCCGAGGTTAAATAACGTTTTAGAACGCTATTCATTCTTTCTTTGAAATCTAAATTACAGCTATTACAATGCCACATAAAAGTCCGTTTTTCAACTTCATTGGGCACAATAGAATCTGTTTGCTCCTGATTTTTAGGGCTCCAAATGCTTACTAATTCAGGGTAAGTATCTAAAAGTGTGTTATAGCCCTTGAGAGGGGTTTCCTTGTTGCAATAGGGACATGGGTTAGCTGAGGCTCTTCGAATAGGAATAGAACACTGATAATCCCCTTGGCAGGTTGAACAATGCCACCAATATTTCTTGGTCTCAATTGTCGTTTGAGCTAGATAGATTGGAACTTCGTTTTTATCGCACCACTCTTTAACCAACTCAGGCTCGCTATAAAAGATTTGATTTTGGAACACTTCAGTATTCCAATCACATAAGTTGGGACATGTTTGAAAGACTTGATTTTCGAAATTAGTGCGAAGAACCATCTCTTGGGGACTGCACTGAAAAACGATTTGGCAACAAGGGCATAGCCAAGTTAGTGGCTCGATAGAATATTGCCAGTAATCGGCCAAGCTACCATCATTGTCAGAAGACCAGAATTTCTCTAGATAGGCATGAGTTTTATCAAGTGTGTTAAAGCCACTTAACAGCTGTCTATTTGAACAAAATGGGCAACTTTCCCGACTCTTTTCTCGAACTAAACACGCATACTCTCCATGACATACTAAGCAGGTCCATAGGACTTCTATATTTGACAAGTTATCTACTTGTTCTACGGCTATATTGTTATTAGTTGACCATTCGTCTAAGTAAGATGGTGTTAAAAAGGATAATGGCTCATAATCAACATCGCCATCCAGTGGCGTATCAAATGAGGCCTGACAGTTCGTACAATAATAGCCATTTCGCTTGATACGATTAAATAGTTGATCAATGGATAACTCGAATTGACTATTGCAGTGGTCACATTTCCATTGAACAGGTATGGTGACGTTGTGATGAAGTTGTAACTGGGCAAACGAAATTTGATTGCTGTCATCACTATAAATCTTAGCAAGGTTTGGATATACCTCATGATAATAATAGTGATAACCCCATTCATTACAATCCAAATGAAAGAGCTCTTTGTCCTCTGATTGAAATAATCGAAGATTCATTACTGTGTCACGCCAACTGACCTGACATGTAGGGCATTTTAAGTGAAAAACACGCTTTGAATTAAACTTTTCATTCCAAAGCTCTTCTAGGATGGTATCCTTGTTTTCATAGTGAAAATTTATATAGTTTTCAAAATCAGGAAAGACGGCAGAAATGCTATTCTTTTCTTTGACCAATAATTTCCCCAGCTGACAACAAGGGCAAAATGCCTTGCTGTTCAAGCTACTTCTGTACACATCATAAACCTTTGCTTCCCAACTGTAAGAACAATCAGGACAAATCCAATGAGCACATGCTCGTCGATTGATTTTTGTCGTTTCAATATCAAGATGATTTAATTTGAAGTCCCAATACATCAAAAGTAAAGGGCAATCTTTTATCGCATCTATCATTAAAACCTCCTTAGTAATTGGTTCTACTATCCAGTAAATCTTTGATTGCTACTACCTTTTTAGGTTTTCCTATGTCACCTTCATCATCTTTACTATTAGTAATATCAGAATGAAAGTTAATCTCTGAATCAGCAGTAAGAATATTATTCGCCATAAACTCATCTGTAATCACTTGCTGCTTAGATTGAAGTATTCCTTCTTCTTTCAATAATTCATTTGCAATCTCAGGATACACACTCGATTTAATTAGAGCACGTAGCTTTATATTTTCTGTTTCTAAAGCTTTTCGACTTGTTTCCTTCTGGAGCAGTTGTTGAATTTGCTCCTTCAGTTTTTCAGTTTCATCTTGGAGTTTCTCATTTTCATTTTTAATCTCTTCAACACTATTTTTAAACTCAAGAGCAGCTTCTGCAACCTTTTTGTAGTATAGATTCAATTCAGATAAACCAGTGCGGATAGCATTAGGTGTCCGATTTGTCGCCATGAAACTATCAACATCAATAGTCTTATAAGTGATAACAGTTCGATATTCTTCTTCCTCCTCGTCGTATTTAGCTTTTCTTTCGGCAAGCACCTCTCTAAAGCCAGTGTTTCGCCTTAATGTTGTATCTGCAACACTTGGAAAACCATTGTTTCTAAGATAGTCGCCGAATCTAGGTATCTTAAAAAGAGTTATATTATTCGAACATTTTTCTTGCAAATATTTTTCAAAGTGTTCTATGATTTCAACATCTTCTATATGTTTTCTTCTAGCCATTTGATTCTTCCTCTAGCGATAGTTGTTTTGCTTTTAAATACTCTTGATACGAGTGACTAACTGATTTTAGCTTTAGTAAAGCCTCTCCAATATCCTCCACATGACCTTTACCTTCTCGAACTCGTTTGATGGCTTCATCAACACTCAGTGCTTCCTCGTCAATGGCCCTTTTATAACTTTTATCCATGGTGAAATAGTCTTTTCCTGCCTTACGGTAAAACGGGCAACTGGTGCAAGCTCCAAGCTCTGCATGTGAGCTAATCACCTTGAGGCAATCTGAAAAATCGCCTTTAGCGTAACATGGAGAGTAACATCGACCTTTGTTGTCTAAAGTGACATAATCCTTTCCAATGGTGTATTGACGTTGAGCTTTACTTACAGCATAGTTGGTTTGAGAACTGGTAAGTTTTCGATAAACTTGATAACTACTACATTCAATGAATTGACTAAGATTTGAGAAATAATGGGATGAAGTCGCCATATTGTCATGTCCTGCCAATAACATTGCTGTCACTGGACTAGCTCCTTCTGCAATTAAGTTAATCATAGCAATGTGCCTAGTGTCACCAATATGAATAAAGTTAATTTCATTATCCTCTAGCTTTGTAGGGGAGTTTAGATAGTAAACTTGATAACCATATTGTTCAGTAATTATCTCATTGTAGAAATACTTGAGGATGGTATTAAGGTTGGTATAGGTCAAGAAACGATTGTTTACCCCAGTCCTACGTTCCCACCGTTTGTAGTGAGAATCAGTGACAAAGAGTGTGTTGAGCTTTGTTGCTGATTGACTATTTGTTAAGTTTAGATAATCTTGTATGTCCATAGCCAATCTTTTAGGAATCTCATAAGTGGTCTTATAATAATCCTCGGAAATCTTGTGAGATACCGATTTCTCTTTTCCTTTTAAGTTATTACGTCTAAGTGTGAGAAAATACTTACCATCTTTTTCAGACAAGCAATCCCTTTGAGTTAGCAAAAATTCTCTGGGTCTTAGTGGAATCACAGCTGTAATTTGCCACCAAAGATAGAGTGGGAAGTAAAAGAGCCTTTGTTCTTGAGATAAGGCTTGACCCCAATAATCCGCTAATATATCATTGAATGCAAAATAGGACTGGAACTGAGCCAATTGTCGTTGTTGTTTGGGCTTGTTTTGGTAGACAATAGTCATCGCATTATCTAGCTGCTCAAGAAGCTGGCTCACTTCACTATCATCTGGATAGGGAAGACTGGCTAGAAAATCAATACAAAGACTAGGAGAGCTGATTTTAATGACTTCAATGTCTAAAAGAATATCCCGCTTCGTCTCCTTGATCATACGCTTTATATCTCGTAAAAAAGCTTGTAAAGAGCCCAGTACATGTTGATCCATGGACAGCACAATAAAGCTTTTAAGATAAGCGATAAATCCTTCATAATCTATACCAAAGAGAGGCTGATAGAACCGTTTGTATTGAAAGGTATTGACGTTGAATAAAAAGGTAACATTAGCATATTCATTGGTGGTCTCCCATTTATGATGATCAAAGTCATAACTGAGGATAATCCCCTTCTCTATGTAATCATCAAAAACCTCTCTGGCATGACCAATCAGATTGTTGTCGAAAATGGTAAAGTCTGTCACAGTTCGAAATAACTTAGTTGGATCACTCATCATTTAATTAACTCCTTTATAATCTCTTCATAGTCGTTTAGCACATTCTCTCCATATTGTTCAGCTAGTGCCTGTAGCATTTCAGTCAAGCAAGGTTTGAGCTGTTTTTCTATAATCGCTCGGATTTTACCTTTTTCTAGATTGCTTTGCACTTTGACATATTTTTTATTCAATCGGTTAAACTCACCAACAAGTAGTAACAGGGTGGATTTTGTCTGGAGCTCATACTGACAGCCTACACAGTGCATTCTGTCATTATAGGGACAAAACTTGCCCAGGGCGGACAAGAGACACATGCTTTCTCCCTGTTTAGAAAAAGCTTCACCATTACCAATACGATGGCAAACTGTAAGTAGTTGGTCAGGGTTCATATCCTCTCTCACGACTGTTTGGAGGGCTTTTTGAGCCTTTGAATCTGCTCTAATACTCAACTCCAGCGTTTTTTCAATCTCACTAGGTGTTAGATCTAGTTGTTGAATCATTTGAGTTTGCTGGCTAGGGCTTAACTCCTTATACTTACCTCTGGTTACTATCGTTAACAGCATGGATGGAATCATAGATAAAACTCCACGTTCAAAGAGTTCCTTTGCAACCATCTCAGGCTGTAATTGACCAAGTTGAGCATCCTTCAAATAAGCAGTTGTAGTTTGGGCAAATTCATTGTAAGTGCCTTTATGACTTCTAGCTAAAGCTGCTAAGAAATAGCCTTTTATATTCAATTCCGATTTTTCCTCTAGAACATCATCTGCCAACATGGCAACAGCTTGTAAGTAAGACTTATTGGCTGATCGACTACTGAAGTCCCGCTCAAGGAAGAGAGAACCAATCTCATCACCCATGTACTTACAAATCCGTTCGTAATCATTGATTTTACGGATAAGAGGCTCTTCGCTATCTGTGTTATTTCCTAATTGATAATGAGATTCACAGATAGCCAATAAGGTTCCGATGAGGACCTGACAACTCTCAGGAACATGGAATTTTAGCTGACTAACATTGGAAGATCGTTTTGTTTTATTAGGTCTAACATTGAGATAGGTTAAACGTGTGGTGATACTAAGAAGGGTTCGTCTTGCCTCACTACTACTCCATGTCCCATTCTGAACGGCTTCTAGCACCCCTTTGGGCTCTCTAGGCAGTTCTGGATGGCCAAGACGTTCAAGGTCTGTTGTTCGCAAGGCACAAATGAAATGAAGGGCTAAGTATAGCCAAGTATCGGCATAGTTCTTTGAAGAAGCTGCATGATAGAGCATATCCTGCTTTTCAATATAGGCATCGTTGAAGAGGTAATACATGAGTTCTAGATAGTCATCTAACTCATATGCCCCATTTTTATCCTCTAAGGTGTATCTGGCCGTCATTTCAAAGCTCTTACGATAATGAGTAATGCCTTTAGCCATCATCCATCTGATAAAGTCGTTTAACTCTTCACCATAGGATTTACTGAGCACTTCTGTTGCCTCTTGAACCAGCCGTTCTATTTCACTATCACTGTAAAGAAACAAATCCTTGGTTAAATCATAAGCAAGAAAATCTTGAAGGTAGAATCTACTACTTCTGGACAACTTTTGCTCTTTTGAGAAATCTTGAAACAGCTCAAATGTCATTGGGAACTTCTGTTTAAAAATAGGCTGTAGGCCCGTTAAACCCACTGGACCAGATAGGAAAGCCTTTATTTTGTCAGTCAATAAATGGGCATCTGATTCTGATATGCTAAGGTTTGTCATATCTACCTTAATACCAAACCAAGCGTTATCAAGTAAAAACTGACTGATGACTTCTCTGTTCTCAGATGTATCAGCATTTAGTTCTGCTAAACTCTTCTCCAGAATATCCTTCACCAAATAAGCCATTGCTACTCCTTATCTATTTACCATACATTTCACTTGCTCGCCAGTTCATATAGTCAAAAACCCCGTCATTGACTTGTCCATATTGTTTTGCAATCTCTCCCTTGTTTTGCAGGTAAACCCATGCACTCTCAGGCGATTTGTCACCTCTTGCTGACATGAGCTCACTGATTTCAGAAACTCCTGATAAGACTAACTGTGTCGTGTACCAATGTCTAAAGATATGCGGAGAGATATTGTGCTCTTGTAAAAGCCTGCCAAAGAAAACAACCTCTTCATCGTCAGCATTGAGATAAAGAGAAATCATCTCTTCACGAATGATTTTACGGAATCGTTGGTAGTACACGTCATAGGTTAACGCCTTGCCTTGTTTATTAAGATTGAGTGGCCCATAGTCCCTCTCATATTTCTTACCTTCCAGATAAGTCATATAGTCATTGTAGGTGTCTAAAAAGACCTCCAAGAAGATATAAGGTA
>NZ_KV834616.1:0-12227 GCF_001837905.1 Streptococcus sp. HMSC076C09 | reverse complement strand
CTTATAAAAACAGCACTAATAAAAACGGCACTAAATACGAACAAACCATAAAAGAAAATCTAGAAATGGAAAAACCATTCTTCCACGCATTTGAATTAGCAAATGAAAGTGATCTAGGATATTGGGGAAATAAAATGAAATGCTGGGTTGAAGACCATGATGAAAAAGATATTGAAAAAGATAAAGAAAAATATAACAAAAAAATTATTAAATCTTTAAAAAAGATAACTAAAAAAATTGCACTTGCTGAGTTCTTTCCCTACCATTCTAT
Organism: Streptococcus sp. HMSC076C09; assembly: GCF_001837905.1. Taxonomy (NCBI): domain Bacteria; kingdom Bacillati; phylum Bacillota; class Bacilli; order Lactobacillales; family Streptococcaceae; genus Streptococcus; species Streptococcus sp. HMSC076C09. The sequence continues at coordinate 11,956 of NZ_KV834616.1, read as the reverse complement.
ATCTTATAACGATATGTATGACAAATTAGGTAAAGGTACTTCTCCAAATAGTAATAGAAAAATAAAAGATTACCTTCCTACGCAAAAATTCCTCTTTGAAAAAATTAAAAAAAGAATTGATGACAAAAATGATGAAGTGATAATAATTCTTACTCGCTCATTTGCAAAATGGTATGAAGCTATTGAAGGTTTACGAGATTATAAGCATTGTTATGAAGTTAATAACACTAGGAATTTTTCACTAAACCCAGCTCAGATATTTAAAGTACATAGAGACTCTGTAGAAGATAAATTAAAAAGCATAATTTTAAAATAATATAAAAAAAGAATCGACTGATTCTTTTTTAATTGATATTTTCAAGTGAGAACTCTCTATTATAATCTTTAACCTGTTCATATGTTCGATTCATAGCTTCTACACTGGTTAACAATCTGTTTTTACCAGTTATTTCATCTTTATCGCAAAGTTTGCTAGGAATAAACAAATGATAAGGATCGAGTAAAACTACTTCTAAATAATGTTTTAGTCTCTCTTTTTTATGTGACGAAGGTTTAATTGTATAAACACAAATTACTCTAAATCTTCCCTCATGAGGCGACAAAATATTGAAATTGTCCAAAATGGATGATTTTCTAAAATATGATTCATGAAAATCAACAAAAGTTTTGTCTAAAAAATTATAAAGGATATCTTTTATTCGTTTGCCTTGATCGTTATTTTTAATATTAATTTGAGTAGAGTTGTTTTGAATAATGGATGGCTCATTAATGATTTTTTTAAAACATAACATTGTTTTTGAATCACCACCCAATTCACTTTTCATATTTGAAAATTTTAAAGAAGGTAGATTAACAAATTTTTTTGAACATTTTTTAAAAACAACTTCTAATTTAATATCTTTAAAATCAATCTTGTTAGGTGGTGTGTATGATTCCGAATTAAATATTTTATCCTGGAATTTTATTTTCGGCTTGTTACCGAACACATCAACTGAAAACTGTTCATTACGCATATTTTTCAGCATATTCGTCAACAATTACTTGAGGATCCATTTTTATATGCATTTCACCCTCTTTTTCCTCAAACGGGACACGCCATGCATCATCCTCATGAGTTCTATCAACCAATGTAAAATCATCAACTTCATTAGTTTGTTGAATGATGCTGTCAATAAATTGAATCACGTTCCTTTTTTCTGAAGGGGTAAGTTTTTCGTTTAATTTATCTTCAGTCAACTCTACTGCTTCATAAAGGTCTTCACGGTAAGCTGTATAGACATCATCATCAACTGGTCCATACTTCCATGCTTCGAATTTAGGTTCAAATAAGAAATTAGTGTAATTAACAGATTCTAATTCCCCAAAGCTTTCTTCACCTGATAATTTTCCGTATGTTGCTCCATAAAAAGCAAATAGGAAATATAAAGTCTTTTGAATTTTAATTGGAGAGGCTTCGTTTAATTTATAAAACAAATGATTTACAAGGTCAGTCTTATCCTGAAAGATGTAATCAGACATTTTTCTAGTCTCCTTTTACTACAAAAAATGCAAGTAACACACATCTGTCACCTGCGTTTTTTCATATTATAGTTATATTATACACTGTTAAAAGGCTTTGTCAATGTTTTTCCCTTCAAAATGAAAGAAAAGTAATGTCTATCTTAATATCCGTTAAGTTCTGATAATATTTAAGACAATTAAATTTCAATATACATTTTCTTATATTTAAAAAATGTACAAGTGAACCGCCACTTCTTCTGCTATTACTTGAGTGAAACCAGCTCTTCAGCCAAAAGTTAGCAATTTTCATCTTTCATCAATAATTCCTGCCCAATAATCAAAATTCTCCTCAAGATAAAGTAACACATTAAATAGTTTTAAAAACTCTTCTTCTGAAATCTCGTCATCCCAACGTCCATGTCCAATCATGTGTCTATTTGGATAGTTAATAGTAAATCGTTGGGTATCTGCAAAAAAGTTATAACACCAATGCAAAAGGCCGTAGTCAAAAACCGTTTTTTCTCCTGGACTTATTTGCTTATTAATTTTTCTTATCGCCCTGTGTCCAACTGCTATCATCTTATCTGCATCACTAGATAATGGCTCTGCTAATCTATTAAGTGCTCCATCAATAGCTAATGAAGCAAGGGTGTAGGCTGCATAGTAGTTTTGTTCTGAATAACTCATTGCCATTGACTGGATTAGATGATAAGAAAAATACTGTGATTTCGCCAAATACTCTACGTTAGATGTATCTGCAATAATCTCTTTAAGATTATCTAACCACTCTACCTCAATTTCTTCAGTATCGTCTAACAAAAGCTGATTAACGACTGCTCTGTCTTGGAAGAAGATAACCCAGCCTTTATCAGCAAAACTTTCTACTTTAGCGATTATCCCTTTTCTCTCTTCTTCCGTGTATGGAGTAAGAGCATTTTTTACTACCTCAGATAAATTTAAAAGCTGTCTCCTTAATTCTATGCGGTAGTCTGTGGCAATACTTTGTTCTAAGATTTGTGACATTTTATTTAGACTCTTGAACAGTTCCTTATTCTGTTCTAAAAATCTCTTCGAACCCGATTGTTCTATCATACTATTTATTTTCTTTGGAAGTTGTGCAATTTCTTTATTTTTCAACAGGCTTGTAGCAGCTGCTATTCTTGATAGATTAGCTTGTTCTGCTACTTTAGGATAAGTTGCAATAGTTGATAGTGCGTCCTTTATAATATGTTTAGATAATTTTTTTATGGGGTCGGCAGGGCTCACATTTACTTCAGTTAAGGATGAATTGGCTTTTATTGAACCTGTTTTATAATTGATGTCTAAACCTTTCTGAGCATTTGGGATAAAGACATTAAATTCATTCATGATAACATCGTCTTCTTCTACTTCAAACGCTTCTTTATTTGGCGTTTTAGCTTCTAAAATAACACCTCTAGGAAGGTATTCAAATTCTTGCTCTGCCCCTTCTGAATTCTTTTTAAAGATAGGCGTAACTCTATATTCAACATCAATTCCTTTTTCTAATGTATTAAGTATAACATTCTCAAAATAGAACATACCACAAGCTTTTCCAGTTTTGTGCTTAGTATTAGCTCGATTGCACCAATTAGTGATCATAACGAAGTTTTCCCGTTTACGGTAATCAAATTCGTCACAATAAGCAATAATTGAATCTGCTATTAAATGTCCTCGATTAAAAATATCCTCACTTGAATACACTGAACAATCAATGTCTATTTGTTGTTTGCCATAGGCATTATCAGGTTTAGTGCTCCAGTCTAAATACTTCCCTTTTTTTTCCTTATGAGTCTCGGAAGATTCAGAATTATCTTTGTTTTTATTAAACCGTTTAGACAACAATACCTTTATTGTTTTAATTTCAATATTTTGTTTTTCGTCCAAAATAATTTTATGCTGACAAATACTAGGCCATTTATCATCATCAAACATCTTATTGTTATTCAGAATGTAGAATCCACCGTCATCATATGAAGAATTTTCTAGCAAATTCTTTAATTTAGGGTAGTCAAGGTAAGCTTGTTTAATATCTAATTCTGAAGGCTTTAACTCTACTGTATATTTATCACTACGGCTCATATGTTGTCCTCCTAAAAGTATAATTTTCCTTTTCTAAATTATAACACGGCTTTTACATGATTTAATCAGATAAATATAGAACTAAAATGTACATTATTCCATCTCACCACATCTACTTCATACCCACTAAAATGTACAATTGAATCTACTACATAATCACTTTAACTCACTACCTAAAATATACATTATTCACCCCTAAAATAATGTACAAAACAAAAATAAAGTACACTTTTTAAAGAATGTACTTTATGCTTCTAATTCAGTTGTATCAATTGTTTAGCTCATGTTAAGTCAATTGTACATAAACTTTTAGTTTTTTAAAGTTGTCGTCTATTCCTCAGAATTACTTGAAGAACAGGAAAAATTCGATAACAAAGTAGTCGATCTATTCAGTTATAAAACCTATGAAGGTCTTTCTGCTGGAACTGGCCACTCCTACTTTGGAGATGTAGATTATACTCTTACTTATTCAACTGAGAATATCCCTCATGGTTTCTCCTCATTTAGTGATAGCTTTCTTCTATACTAATAAACGAAAGCGAAAAAAGTGATTTTAGCATTATACTGTAGAAATAAATATTAACTATAGTAATGATTAACTTTCTAAAATATCTTCAATAAGCGGTTCTATCCTCTGGATAATAAATCAGAAATTCTGAACTGCATGTAAACTCTATAAAATTCAAGTTACTTCAGAAATCAACATCTTCAACAATTTTTTAAACTTACCTAAATATATAAAATAAGGAGGAAAGTTTGTCAACCTTCCCCCTTATGACCTTTTGAAAACCTCTTTCAAGGATTTCACGCCGTCGTGGCACTAAAATATAACTATATTATTCTATCATAACCAGCAACTTTTTGCAACACTTACTTGCCAATTCTATTAAAAAAATTTTTATTAATATCAAACTTCAATAGTAACATGTTTTTTAAGTAATATGATTGAATAGCTCGATCAATCCTTTTAAGAGAGAATCTATTAAAAGAATTTAAAATTTTTAAACTTTGATAAAACTTTAAAACTCTATTATTCCTTTTAGGAGTAAGTAACAAATCAGATATAAAAAGTCTATTGATTAGAATACTATTTCCCGTCCTATATCTGGTTATGAGACCAAAGTGTGCCAATTGGTTTCTCAACTCACGTAGTATTTCACAAGCGTTAACAAATTTCTCCCGACTCCCACTAATAGAGGAATCAAATCCCATCTCACTCATAATTTTATTTTGTATAGCAATGTCTAATCCTTGAAATAAAACCAACAAGTCATTTAACATTAGTGTATCAATAATAACCCAAAGCGGAGGATTTTTATAGCTAGAAATATATGGATATTTTATTTTACAGAAGTCAGAATAAGATAATTCAAAAAATCTTCCCTCTATGTTTTTAATTTGAATCGTCACATTCATAGAACCACTTAATGAAGAAATATAACTAGGAGTATTAGAAATTTTTATTGAAAATCTCCCTCGGTATTGATTTTTTTTAAGGTCATCAACTATTCCATCAAAATCACCTTCTAGGTTGTAATATCCGTTACGAGAGGGACTAATTTTACCTGTAAATATTACATCTTTAATCTTGGCAGAAATATTATGCTCTCTAAAAAAAGAATGCGTTTTTCTATTATTTCCATGAGTATAAAAATACTCTGTAAAAGAATTTCGATTGTGTGCTATCGGTAGCACATAACAATTGATATCTAAATAATTTAAGTTAGAAGCAATACCACTATTGCAATGAACTTTTGAAAATTCGTATGCAATTCTCGACTTCAGTTCAACCTCAATTTTTTCGATTTCTTGAAATAGGTACTTAGCTATATTTCTATCCAATGTGTATATTCTCTCAAAATCTTTAAAAGAGACTCTTTTCATATATTTTTTAGGGTTAGAGGTCTCCAAAAAAATAGTTTCAAAACCATTTATAGAATTAAAATAATTTTTCTGCTGAATAAAACTTTCCATCCCTGGCTCATCGGTAATCTTCAAGTTCCTGTCCCGTTGAATCAAAATCTGCTCTTCAATAGTCTTAAACTCTTTTTCTCTAGTCATATTTTATTATCCATCTGCAATATCTTTGATTATATTATACTTTTGAAAATATAAGTATCAAATATAAAAGCATTAATAGTTATTTTTCTTGTTTACTTTCAAAGTCATTTAACAATTTCAGTATACCACAAAAACGCAAAATAGGCTGTAACGAAAATGTTTTCCCGCTGTTATTACAGCCTTTCTTTTTCTGTAACTGTACCTCAGTTCCCTCAGTGAAGGGTACTCTAATTTTCCCATCCTCTTAAATGCTGATGTGGTCTAGAAGTTAATTCATCATAACTCCTTCAAATATATCTAAATCTAGTATCTGATACCTCTAATCACGTACCTCTCATCATAGATTTTATATATTCCAAATAATCGTAATCCACCTACTTGTCGTTACGATGCAAACCGCTATATATTATCAGCTACTTATCCTTTTTAAACGTTGGATAGAATTTGTTTATGTAGTAGGTGACTCAATGGAGCCTGATTTACCTGATGGCGATGTAGTATTGATTAAGCAATCAACAAATATCGAAGATGGACAAATTTATGCGGTTGAGTTAAATAATCAAACCTACGTTAAAAAGGTGTATCTCCATAAAACCTATCTACGACTTGTTTCAATAAATGAGAAGTATGATGATATTTATGCGCCTTATGAGGAAAATCCTCGAATTATTGGAAAGATAGTGGGTAACTTTACTCCTATTGAGGAGTAAAAAGAGAACGATTAAGAAGACTATATTGCCTTCTTAAATATAGTGTTAGGTATGTAAAAGTTAATGATAATATCAAAAAACGATTTCCATCAGGAAATCGTTTTTTAGAACAAGTTCATTCTAATATTACCACCAAATTTTGGCTTACTAAGAGCAATTTGTGCTAATTGATTAAGAGTTTGCTCACTATTTTCTTTGTTGTAAAATTTAAGCCCTTTGATAATAACATCATCTACTTCATCCTCGAAAATTAAATCGTCTTGATGTTCAGTGATGTAGGAAAGAAGTTCTTCTTTCCATTTATCTTTTTCTACTAATTGCTCGCCTTTAGGTTCAATAAAAATTTGAAGGTAATAGTCTGCGTTTTGAAGAAGTAAGATAAAGTCTGGTTGAAAACCTGAAAAATTGATTTCTCTTGGGTTTTCTTCGAATTGGTGCAGTTTTAAGTATTTAACTTTGTCTGTCCCTTTAAGCATATTTTCATCCATACGAATTAGAAAAACATCTCCATATTTTTCTCTTAGTTCATCAATATGGTTGGCAATAGCATTAACTAGGTTTTCTTCGTTCCTATTGATTATAGCTGATTGATAAGCAAAAAAGTCAAATTTTTCAAATGGAATGTTATATACCTTTTGTTCGATAAATGAAATACTTTGTTTGGCTGTATCATAGTTAGGTACTCGTTTACGATAATCGGCCAGATATTCTGAAATAGGATATCCAATAAAACGATTCGTTCCCCTCTCTTTTTGATATCCAGCTTTTATTTTAGAAGCGAGTACATTTAAAAAGTTGTCAACAATTTTTAGTTTCTCAATAGCTGAAAAATCTTCAACGATAGTTTCCTTCTCTGTCGTGACAGATAGTACAAGGTTCGACAAGTCTAGCCAATTTTCACCCCAAAAATCATCCATAGATTTAAGATTTGGAAGATATTTTCTCAGATTGTCAAATCGGTAAAAATTAGAACGATTAACTGCTTTTTTAAAGTATCTAATATCAATATCTCTTAATTGGGATATTTTTGATTCTACTTCTTCTGCTGCAAGGTAGGTTGTTTCATATGTTGATTTGAAATAAGGTACGTTAGCTATCTTCGATACATCAATTCCATAAGAACTTAAATTTACATAATGTTCATCCGAAATTTCCTCGGTTTCATTATAGTAAAGTTTACCTGTTTTATAGATTTGAGTTTTCTTGAATGATGACTTCAATTTAATTTCAATTGGAGGATTTTTTTCATCTTTTCCAGTAACAAGATTCATCTTATCAAGTGATGCCATTAAATTTTTGATGTATTGTGGCTCATTAAGAGTATGATAGTGCAATGTTTCCAATAGAAGACTTGCTATTTCATCGGATTCATCAAATCGTCTTTGGTATGAGATTTTTTGATTTAAAGGGAAAGGATTATATCGTGCTCCACGTCCAATCAGCTGAGCTTCTGAATTGGTTGATTTAGCATCTCTGTTATCATTTTTCTTACCCAAATTACTAATACGAACAATATCATATAGATTTAGGACATCCCAACCTTCTGTTAATTTTGCCACAGCAAAAACTACACGATACAGGTTGCTTGGTGACTCAAGCGAATTGAGCGCCTGATACTGTCCTGTTTCTAGCAATCCTTTTGCACCGCTATCTGAATCATTTGCATTTAAAATCCTAGTTGGTGCAAATCCACGCTTGATTTCTCGGACAACGGTTGAGAGATCATCATATTCAAGATAATACTGATAAGCCAGTTGTAGGGTATGACTTTGCTCTTCTGATATACTTCTCGATTGCGAAACAAGGAACTCACTTAAACTTTCCACTGTCAGATTTTCAATCATCTCATTGAATAAATTATTTGCTTCATAGGAAGCATCAATTTTATGTGATTTAAAAAGGATGACCGGTTTTATTTCAACACCAAATTTTTCTAGAGCGAATTTGCGACGATATTCACTCAGAAGAACGGTACTAAGCATGTTATCTTCATTGGAATTCCCTGTTTGAATGCGTCTTACATTTTTGGAATAGCGCTCTTTAATGTATGAATCCAATGTATAACGATAAACAATCTTATCTCGATATTTTTGATAAATAGTATCATCGTCAAAATCAAGTGTTGCTGTAAATTCTAGCAATAAGTTGTCATTATGTGCATCAAGAAGTTTCAATAGACTCATTTCCCATGAAGCTTTTTCTAATTCGATTTTTGTTTTCTTCTTAGTAGAAGCAGAATAATGATGAGCTTCATCAGCAAGAATAATCATTTTTGTTTTTTGATAATCGTTCAAAGACATGATATTTTCTGCTTGATTAAGTAATTCATTTTTTAATGTTTGAATTGAAACAAATTTGATGTTGATAGAATTTGAAAGTGGAAATTCTGGAAATCTTCCTGAAATCTGGTTAATAACGATATGTTCACCGTCAATTTCTAGGTTGGAATTGAAAAGAAACTTAGTAGATTGAGCATTTGTAAGGTTGTCAATTGTTTTACTCAGAACTCCATTTGTATTTACAGTGAACAGAAAGTTTTGATACCCTTTTTCTTTGTAGAGATAGAGTATTAAACCAGCCATCAAATCAGTCTTCCCAGATCCAGTTGCCATATTGAACATAAGCTGTCTTGGCTTTCGAAACTTGAAAGTATCTGATGTTTGAGTGTAGTGGAAATAGCGAATAGCTTCGCTCTGATAAGAGCGCGGTTCATGTTTGAGATTTTCTATAATATAGTCTGGTAATTCCCAACCATGTTGCTCGTTCAAAATATCCATGTCCAACTGTTTCAGCTCATCGAAGAGTTCAAACGTCAGCTCTCTCTTCTTTGTATTTTTAGCCATAATTACTCTCCGTAAAAACTCTTATTAAAATCATAATCTGATTGAGATAGTTGCGATTTAATAGTTGCATCATCGATTTCAGAATAGTTGTGGTAGAGCTGATTTTTATCAATAATCTTCACGAGAATTTTTTTCTGCATTTCAAATTCTTCATCCCAGATAGATTGATTGACTTCTTGTAAATCCACTCTGAAATCAAAATCAAGTGTGGATTTCATATCATCAAAGATAGTTTTCAATTCATCAGAATTTTTAGAGTTGAGGACAGCATCAATAAAGGTTGAGTTTTTGTTCATCAACTCAGCATAAATAAATGAACCCCCACCAGTCCAATTGACGTCTTTTGAGATACCACCTTGTTCGCCTGTAATCACCTTTTTCAAACGTTCAACAGAAATTGTCTTAATATAATCCATCTGTTCGATACCGATATATTGGCGGTTCATTTTGTGGGCGACAGCTGCAGTTGTGCCAGACCCCATAAAGAAATCAAGGACAAGATCGTTTTCAGAAGTTACTGCTCGAATAAAAAATGCTAACAGACTTTCTGGTTTAGAGTATGAAAAGTCAAAACCTAATTCATTCAAATGAGTTTTAGCATCCTCATTTGTGCCTACTCCAAATATTTTTGATAAATAGCGTTCATCAATAAATTTTTCTGGGGCAACATTGCCTGCTTCTGCTTTTTGATATCGAATAGAAAATTTATCTGTTTTAATAACAAAGTCCCCTCCTTTTGAAACTTCGTTATCTAGATAGTCTTGTCCCCATTTAAACTTACCTGTCAACCGAATGGCATTTTTATTTTTCCCATTTTCAATTATTAAATCGTCCTCAAGAAATACTGACGGTTTTTGCCCAGCACAATGATGTCCATCTGGAATATTAAATCGAATAACTCCTGCCTTGAAACTAAGTGTCCCAATAGGATTACTTGAATTTAATAATGGTGCGTCTCCATTTTCTGCATCCTTACCAATCCAACGAACACTTGGGTCTTTCTTCTTTTCATAAGCATGGATATATTCCACACCACTACGACTTTTTTTCCCAAGTGAGTCAGCGTTATCAGTATTCCGCCAAATAAAAGTTTCAACAAAATCATTCTTCGCAAAAACATTATCCATCAACACTTTTAAATAGGCTTGACCATCTTCTGCCATAGAAACAAGCAACACTCCACCGTCATCCAATAAATCTTTTGCAACTTCTAGTCTATTCTTCATAAACGTTAACCAAGTGGATAACTTAAAATTCGAATTATAAGGAAACGTATCGGCATCTTTTATTCCCTCAAAATAGTACGGTGGGTCGATATAAATCAACTTCACTTGTCCAGCAAAACGTTTTTTCAAACTATGGAGTGCTAACAGATTATTTCCTTTGATAATCAGATTATCCGTATCCTTGATTTCTGATACAGGTGAAGAGCCATTTTTTTCATATTTCTTAACATTTTTGAAAATCTTGTCATCAAGGAGGACATCAATCTCCTCTCGAGCAACTATCTCATTTAAAAAGGGTTCTTCAGCATCTTCCTTCGATACATCATCTTTACTCATCCCTGCCTTCAAGATAGTATCTTTGTATGGAAAATTTAGCACAACATCTGCCACTTCATCCAAATAACGATTATTCGTTGATAGTCCAATTTTGTTAATGTAACGTGTGTAAGAGTTTGACCAATATTCATCAACTTCAAGCATTTGAATTATATCGTTGATTTTCAAAATAATCGCACCAGCAATATTCTCAGTAAACGCTTCATTTAGAATTGGATTTGTTAAGATTTTTTCAACCAAGTCAGGTTTATAATTATCTATATCTGTTATAATTACATCTTTTTTCAACAAACCTTCAACGACATAGCGCTCATCAAAACTTTCCACCACTTCACGCAGGGCTTGTTGAATCTTTGTTTCTAATTTTTGGCTCATGCAAATACCTCACTTTCAATTGCAATGAAAAAAACTTGTTTTTGAGATTTGTAATAGATACGATTGATTATATAATCATTGTATACTATGTTCGTGTTTATTTCATGCATTTCCTTTGTTTTTTGATACATATATTATATCAAAATCCATAATTTTATTAAATTCTATATATTAAACAAATTTAGACTTTTGCTCTCAATTTTTAGTACATAGAGTTTTAAATAATAGTACTATCTCACATTTATCCATTAATTTAATAAAATAAATTAATTTTTATTTATCGAAAGAGTTTTTAAGATCATTTCATCATCCCAATTTGAAATATCAATTTTTACATTTTTATCTGTACACATAGATTTAATCAATCTTAGTAAATTTTTATCGTCCGCAATTGAGAGTAGATTATCGTAACACTTAATCACATCTTCATTATCAGAAAAAACAATTGGAATTTTTCCTAATGTTTTATTTAATTCTTCTACTTCTCCATAATAGTTATCCTTCAACATAAACCTATTACCAAAGAATTCGACAACAAAATCTCTCTTCATTTTCTTAACCAAGGTTTTACGTTGATAATACTCTGAAATAAAGACACCGATAAGCCCTGATGTGAGGACTGAAGTAATAATAGTATTGATAATATTCAATTTAAAACTTCCTTTCGCAGCTTAATAATTACATTATATCATTAATTAATGATATTTTATTAAAGTGGATATTCAAATTTGTGTTAAAATAGTGTTATAAATTTGAATTAGAGGTTATTGTGATGGAAAATCCTTGGATAGATACTACTTCGGAA
>NZ_KV834615.1:51796-52009 GCF_001837905.1 Streptococcus sp. HMSC076C09 | reverse complement strand
CTGTTATTATCATTTCTTCTTTGGGATTTACAACAGTCTCTATCTGTTACGCTCTTTGGACTAACTTTTATCTTGGTTTGCTTTTTATCATTTTTTATTCGATACCTGTTCTTTGTAGTGGAATTGGCTCTAAACGTTTGGATGAAATTACGAAGGATAAGTCCTTAGCTAATCAAGCCTATGTCTCTCAAGCAACCAATATGATCGCAGGTG
>NZ_KV834615.1:32216-51696 GCF_001837905.1 Streptococcus sp. HMSC076C09 | reverse complement strand
TTTGCTCTGTTGCGCCTATTGTCATTGGTGGTTTCATGACCTATTATAACTACCTATCTGCAGCCAGCTTTGTGGGGATTTACCTCGTATCGTATAATATTGGCTATCAATTTCAGGAGTTATCTTACTTTATCAATACTAGAAAATCAGCCAAGTCTCTCTGTGATAAATATCAAAAATTGTTGGGAGTAGACTTGGATATGCCTTCTGTTCTCGAAGGTTCCGTCTTTCCTATCCAGTTAGAGAAAGTCAGTGTTGAGCGTGATGGTCAAGAAATCCTAGCCTCTTGTGACCTTACTATTGAGGAAGGGGAAAAGATTGCCATTATCGGAGAAAGTGGGTCTGGAAAAACAACCTTACTGAACCTAATCTATGGTGAAATTGAACCTAGTCATGGTCGGATTCGCTACCATGGGCAAGAACTAACCTCGGATGAACTCTATCAGGCAGGAGCTTACATTCTCCAGTCTAGTCATATCTTTGATGGTTTGAGCCTAGAGGAAAATATTGCTTTGGGACAAGAACTAGATTCTGTAAGGATGGACGAAATCCTGCAACAAACTGGTTTGAAAACTCTTCAAAATAAAAACCTTAGCAACCAGACTCTGTCAGGCGGTGAGAAGCAGCGCTTGGAAATTGCCCGTGCTCTCTATCACAATCGCCAATTTATCCTAGCTGATGAGGTTAAAGCAAATCTGGACTTTAAAAATCAAGAGAAAATCAGTCAACTTCTTTTCTCCCTCCCTCAAGCACTTGTAGAAGTGATTCATCACTATAGTGAAGAGGATTTGAAGCGCTATGATAAGGTGATAAAACTGGAGAAATAGGTGGAGGTATAGATTTCGGAAAGGAGTGGCAGGTTCATTCTTTTTTGTGAGATAGATAATAAAAACTCTGTCTAAAAATATCAGTACAATAACGTTAAACAAGGATGTATCTAGTGAAAATACTACAGTAAGGAGTTTAAATATGAAATTCCATGAATTTGGGGATAAGAATTTGCCTCCTATCTTGCTGATACATGGCGGTGGCAGTTCTTGGTGGAATTATCTTCGCCAAGCACGGATCTTATCAGAAGAATACCGTGTTATTTTACCTACTTTGAATGGTCACGGCGAAGAATATCATCTCGATTATGTTTCTACGGAAGATTCTGCTTTGGAGATCCTAGACTATGTCAAAGCGAACTGTGGCGGGAAGTTGTTTGCGATTGGTGGTGTTTCACTTGGTGGTCAAATTGCTATGGAGCTTTTGTCCTTAGACAGCGAGATAGCTGAGAAGGCCTTCATAGATGGAAGCCTCTGTATTCCTCAACCAAGGTTAGCTAAAATCAGCATCTTTCTAGTAGCTCTATTTGGTAAACTGATGTTCAGTAAATTCTCTTGCAAACTTCAATTAAGCATGATGAACAAACTCTATCCTAAACTGGCTTATCCGGAGGAAATAAAAGCTTATTATTTGGAGGATTTGCCAAGGACGCCTACCAAAACATTGGTGACCATTTACAAAACTTATATGGGGCGTTACAAGTTGAAGGACACGATTTCTGCTAGCAAAGCTCAGGTTTTGTATATCTATGGTGAAAAAGAATTAAACTGTGTGAAAGCATCGGCGAAATTATTTCAACAACTGCATCCAAATACGATCTTGTATGAAGCCAAGGGCTACAATCATGGCTATTTGTCAGCTTACTTGCCTCAAGAGTGGGTTGATTTGGTGCTACCGTTTTTGGAGAATAACGATTGATTATACTTTATTAATTTAGAAAGCAGAGTTTCATGGAAGTCAAAAAATATAGTCCGCTCAATTCCTTAAAAAAGATAGCAGATAACCTCTGGATTGTAGATGGGGAAGAAGTACTGATGAATTTCAAACTCTTCAAAGTGCCTTTTTCAACTAGAATGACAGTTATCCGTCTGCAGAATGGTGGTCTTTGGGTGCATTCGCCGATTAAGCCTAGTGATAATTTACTTTTTGAAATCAAGCAATTAGGTGAGGTAAAACACCTTATTGCACCCAATGTCTTACATTATAGTTATATAAATGAGTGGCACGAACTATTTCCGGAAGCAGAAGTATGGCTAGCTAGTGGTGTTCAAAAGCGTGCCGGAAAATCGGGAATGAATTTATATTATGGTCATGAACTAGAGAAAGCCAATTGGAACGAGGAAATTTGTTTTACAACATTTGAGGGAAGTTTTTACGTGAAAGAGGTTGTTTTTTTCCATACTGAAAGTTCAACTCTAATTTTAACGGATCTTATTGAAAACATAGAAACAGAAAATTTATCGATTTTTGAAAAGCTACTGTTAAAAATAGGTGATAATCACTATCCAAATGGTAAAACACCAAGAGATTTAAGAATGACTTTTTTATTTGGTAAAAAACAAGCATTGAAGAGTTATCATAAAATAAAGAAATGGGAACCTAAGAATATTATTATTTCTCATGGACCGTGTATCATTGGACAAACAAAAGAGATGTTAAACCAAGCGTTCTTTTGGCTAGAGAAATAGGAATTTACTATAAAGAAATTAATAAAATATATCTAATATAATTGACTACAATTACTTGGAGTTGTTAAATTAAGATGTGGAATCTACTTAAATTGTTGATTCTAAGAGGTATCAGTTGACACGAGAGAAAGAATATAGATTAACTAACGGTATCTCTTAATTAGATTTAGTGAAAGAAGAATCCATTTTTCACTTGAATCCCTTCTCTTTCGTATGGTAGAATGTATATACAAATTGTATGTACAAAGGAGAGGTAGAAATGGCAAACACGAAAGCAGTGAATTTTCGCGCAGATGCGATGTTTTACCAAAAAACAAAAGAGGTACTTGCAGATCAAAAAATTTCGGTGTCAGATGTCCTAAATGCAGCACTTCGAAAAATTGCCAACGGGACTGTGGATCCAAGAGAATTTGTTTCAAGTGATTTGCAGGACACGCAGTATCAAGTGGCCTTTGAGGATTTGAAGAAGGAGATTTTAGTTGGGCACCAGGAAATTGCTCAAGGGAAAGTCACTTCTGTAGCCGATGTGAGAAAGGAATTTGGTCTTGACTAAGTTGAAACGCTATCAGGTCTTTCTTGCAGATCAGGCTAAGCAGGACTTGCGTGGCATTCACGACTATATTCTTGTGAATTTTTATAGCCAGCAAGCTGCAGATGGCAAAGTTGATTTGCTATTAAGTGCTCTTGAGACCCTAGAACTGTTTCCAGAAGCCTGTCCTCTGGTATCAAGCCGGGGCTATGGTGAGATGACGAATGATGGGAAACCCTATCGTTATATGCCAATAGAGAACTATCTCGCATTTTATTATATTGAGAAGCATACAGTGTATGTTGCTCGTATACTCAGTGCAAAGCAGGATTGGGTCAAGATTTTTTATAAGTAGGATGAGGACCCCATGTTAAAATCGAATAAGCTAATTATTTTTTTAATTTCTCTACCTTTTCTGATGGTCATTGTTTTCTATTCTCTTAGTGAGCATCCTGGATACAGTGATGATGGGAATTTCGTCAGAAGTCATGAGGCTGCCATTAAGCGTGAGATCATCGCACACTTAGCCCGGGAAAAGAAGGACATAGAATCTGTTACCTTATTGCCAAATACTGCTAGAGGAGAGTATGATAATGGTGGTGATGCGAGCGGACATTACCATATCTATTTTACAGCCTACGTCAATCATAATCGCGAACGAACGATAAGCGTAGAACTATTCTTCCCGGATGCCAGCATTCCCCCTTTTACCTTGTTTCCTCCCAATCCTTATAAAGACAAGGGCAAAAAGATGTCCAATTGGTTGATGGGAAATATTGAAGTATCGGAAGAAATCTCTAAATAGAAATAAGAAGAAGTCATGATGAATAGAATAGTAGACGATCAGATCACTCTTATTCCTTATTATAGGAATGATGACATCTCCCTTCTTTGGTATCAAGATAGTGAGGTTTGCAAACAAGTGGATAATACTGATCAGATTTACGATGTAACAAAACTTCATAAAATGTATGATTACCTAACTTCACATGGTTCGTGCTATTATATCCAATATGAGGGAGTGTTGGTTGGAGATGTGACACTTCAAGATAACTCGGAACTTTCAATAGTTGTCAGCAAAGAGTATCAGAATTTACAGATCGGAAGACGATGTATTTCTGAAATGATACAGTTGGCCAAAGAGAAAGAAATGGTTAAGGTAACTGCTCAAATTTATCCTTTTAATACTCAAAGTCAAAGAATGTTTTTGGCTTTGGGTTTTCAGAAAGTAGATGAAGAGTGGTATGAATATAAGTTGATTTAGGAAAGGTGTGTATCTCCACATAGATTAAGACTGTAATCTGCTGTTTATAAAACAATGTTCATGAAAAATAGAGATAAAGGGTAGCCACTGATACATGGACAAGAGTTTTTTCCGAAATCTAAATATGAAGAGAACACCAACAGATGATTTTTGTTGGTGTTCTTTTTATATGATTTTACAATCTATCACTCTGATTCATGTTTGAAACAAGTTAAACAAACAGTTGTAGGAGGACCTTCGAAGTCGAAATTTTGTACGGTTAATGGAGGGATTTTCCCACTATAATCTCTCCACAGTTTTATTTCGTATATGAATTGCAATCGGTGTGATAAGTAGGTATAGCAAGGTCAAAATGATAAAAAATCCGATATCAGCATCCAAAAATACATAAACGATATTAAAGCCAAAATGCATGAAAATAGAATAAATCAGATTATTATATTTTTCCAAAATAATATTCATACAAATAGTAATAGATGTAATCACAACTATATTAGCAATAATATAAGGAACAGCCCGCCAGTCCGTAAATTTTGAATCTACAACCCACAGAAGTGTGTGCCAGAAACACCAGACTAGGCCTTGATAGATAGAGGATTTTAAAAAATGATATTTTTTATTAAATTCTTCTCTCATATAACCACGCCACCCTAATTCTTCACCAGTCGGACCTGATGTAAATGATAAGAATATACTTAGTGGCAATGATACGGTTCCTAGATTGATGTAGGAGAACATTGTTTTTTGGGTCATAAGTGAGTAGAGGAAGAGTGATAAAATACTGAGCCCAAATGTAAGACCAAATGAAGATAGAAGTGGGAGTAACGACACTTTAGCAGAGAAACACCGCTTAAGGAAAGTTGTTCTTTTCTCATCAGTCCTGAAATACTTCCATCCAAATAAAAGAAGGTATGATGGAGACCAAGCGACAATATTTCGTACAATCCACATGATAACAGGTGGAACCTTAAATATTAAACTTGCAGGAGCTGCTACAAAAATAATGAGTGCCCAAACAAGTATATAAGAACTGATGATGTATCTTTTTAAATAATTTACATTCATTTAGTTACCCTCTTTCTTCAGCTGTATAGATAACTAGTTCACTCTTAATACCATTCAATTCAATTATATTATCTGCATCGGGTGAATCGAATGGTTCAGTTTTTTGCCCATTTTTTTCATAATAAATATTTGTTCCAATTCCTTTGGTAACAGCAGTAAATAGGCTGTTTTCAGGAATACGAATTCTGGATGTTGCCGAAATCTGGTTAATGTCAATTTCACCGTTTAATGAATGACATAATACTTCCATATCATGATTACAGTTTATTTTTACTTTACCTGAAATATCTTCTAGGGTAATACGAGATGTCTTAAGGTCAAGTTCGATATTGTCACATTCTAGGGAGTGAATTTCTACAGATTCTGCACGAACTGCACATTCAATGTGACTAATATAAGGAGTTGGGATTTGCACAAAGATACTGACAGTTTCTTTAGCCGTTGCCTCTGTTACACCATTGTAACGTTTTACATCAAGGTCAATTCTTTTTCTACTATCATCAATTTTTACTTTAAAATCATTTTGAAGCGTAGGAAGAAGGTTAGATACCAGACGAACTCGAATTTTTTCTCCGTTGTATCCAGACAATACAAACTTTTCTGCGCCTCCAAATTTCATATCATAGCTCTTGATCTTATCGATATCATACTCTGTGATACTCTCAAAAAGATATTCGCTCGTCTTAAGAGTAGTTCTTTCATTACAGATTAGTTCATCGATAGAGATGTTAAATAGGTTTGAGATGGATATCATATTTTCGATATCTGGAATTCCAGCACCAGTTTCCCACTTTGTTACAGCTTGTCTTGATACACCGATTTTTTCAGCTAAAAGTTCTTGTGACATCCCTACTTGTTTACGTATGGATTTTAATTTTTCAGCAAATGTCATGTTGTATGACCTCCTCTATATTTTATGATGTAATTTGTCATAAAGTAGCAATATGACTGATTTTAGTATAGAATAAATGATGATTACAGCACAAGCAAGTAGAGGTTGCATTCTCATTTTTTTTGCTACTTTGCGTAGCATTTATCGTTTTAACGTTGATTTTTAGCATTATTTTAGTTATTTTATCATACATTCAAATTGAATGATGAATAGAATTTAAAATAATATTTTAAATTCCCAGATAGTCTGGTAGTAATAATAAATAGCATAAAATAATTTCTAAAAGCTATTTATTTGTAACCGTTTTTTCTGCTATAATATCACTAGATAGAAATGTGGGAGTTTCAATCATGGTTACAAAACGGTTTTTGAAAAATGTTATTGTTGCGATAGTCTCGGTTTTTATGTTCTTGGTCGTTGTTCAAGGGGCCCAAGCTCAGCAAACTGGACTCGATTACCAGAGTCTTC
Organism: Streptococcus sp. HMSC076C09; assembly: GCF_001837905.1. Classification (NCBI taxonomy): domain Bacteria; kingdom Bacillati; phylum Bacillota; class Bacilli; order Lactobacillales; family Streptococcaceae; genus Streptococcus; species Streptococcus sp. HMSC076C09. Next base: position 44,962 of record NZ_KV834615.1, on the reverse strand, counting down.
ATCTACTGCCTTTTAATGGCAATAAGCAGCTAGTACTGGGGGATTTTGATCATTTGGGTCGTGCAACCTCCGCTCATATTCAGCTGCAGGACAAGGATGAGCCAAAGAAAAAAAGAGAACCACGTCTCAGCTATAATCCGGTTGGCTGGCACAATTATAAGATTGCTTATGGAAATAAAGGAAAGAAGGCCTGGTTGTTCCATAGAGGGCATTTGATCGGCTATCAGTTTAGCGGTCTGACCAATGAAGGGAAAAATCTGGTTCCTCTAACTGCCTGGACCAATACGGGGAATTATAAAGGGACAGCAGATAGCAATGTGGAGGGCATGCTCTACTACGAGAAACGACTCGATAGCTGGCTATCCACCCACCCCAATTATTGGCTGGACTACAAGGTGACTCCGGTCTATACGGGGGATGAATTAATTCCTCGGCAGGTGACCTTGCAATATGTAGGAATTGATCGAGATGGCAACCTTCTACCAATCAATTTAAGTAGTCCCAAAGAGTCAGTAGATGCTTATGGGATCACCACCGTTACCTTGGACAACTACTCTAAGAATGCGACCATTGACTATCTCAAGGGGACTGCCAAGCCATCTTTAGTGCCGACAGAACCAAGTAGTCAACCTCAACCTGCTAGTCCTTCTGTAGAGACGCAACCAAGTCAAGCCCCTCAACCGAGTCAAGCAGTAGAGCCAGTTCAGCCAGTCCAACCTGTCGAGCCTGCAGCACCAATTCCTCAACTAGCTCCAGTTGTTTATGTGGCCAGAAATGGGAGTGCGGATGTTTATTGGTATTCTAAAGATAGCATGCCACGAAATACCAACTTTGCGAAAGTAGTTGAAATGTCAGAAGAGCAAGCGCTAAGTCTTGGAAAGCGGCATACAAGTAAGGAATGAGTATAAGTTATTATGATAATGAGAAAGCCCAATCGCTGGGCTCTTTGTGTAGGGTAAGTACTAAATAGGAGAACTAAAATGATTGAAAATATGCTATAATAATAGGACGGAGGTAGAATATGACCTTAGATATAGATAAAGAAAAAATGATGATTATGGGTGTGATTTTTGACAACAAAAAGGTTTTTAAGAGCGTCTGGTTTGCTCTGAGCACCAATATGATTGAAGGATGGCATCCCACGGTAGAAGACGTGGAGCGACTGAGAGAAGAGGCAGTTGCATTAGGAGTTGGATAATGGTCAGAAAAATATATGATGGGTATGATTATATAGACCCTGATAATTTATACACCTATCCCCATTCATCTGTTCTCATAAATAAATTTAATGAGAAAAATGATAATAAAGCACGAGAATTAGAATATCGTTTAGTAGCAAGCCAAAGTTTAAAACTGTTTATTAATCCAATTGAAGTAAATACTGTTTCAGATATTTTAAAGATTCATAAGTTTCTTTTTGAAGGAATGTATACTTGGGCAGGTCAATACCGTCAAGTAAATATCTCTAAAAGTGGAAATGCTTTTATGCCAGTTCAGTCTTTTGATATGGCAGAAAAATTTTTAAATACCTTGCTTTCAAACTATTTACTTAACGCAAATAATAAAATTGAGATTTGTAAAAGTTTAGCTGAGATATTAGATAATCTAAATTATTTTCACCCATTTCGAGAAGGAAATGGTCGTACTCAACGAGAAGTTATCCGTTCTTTAGCTTTGATGAAAGGGTATGAATGTGAAATTTCAATTGGTTTAGATGATGATATCTATCACTTATATATGGATGGAACAGTTTATGGAGATACTAGTAAGCTCGAACAACTGTTCAATAAACTATTAACAGAAATATAGATCTGTAGTATATTTTAGTAGGAAACAGTATAAAGTGATGCTTATAAGGTAAAGTCATTGCTTCAACAAAAATCTTTAAGCCCAATTGCTGGGCTTTTTGTTTTGCAATACAATTATAAAAAGTGAGTAATCTAAAATGATCTCTCAGAATCTTGCAAACGTTTTTATAAAGTAGTATACTAGAAATAGTTTATGGAATCGTTTGCATAAATTGGTAAATGATGAAAAGAGAGTATAGTAGGAGACGAGACAGATGGAATTAACAGCGATTTATCACAGGCCTGAATCGGAGTACGCCTATCTTTATAAGGACGGCCAGCTTCACATTCGCATCCGGACCAAGAAAGAAGATATCAAACGAATTGTCTTGCACTATGGGGATCCCTTTATTTTTATAGAGGATCTTTATGAGGCAACTAAGGAAATGGACAAGGTGACGACAGACGACCTCTTTGATTATTGGCAAGTGTCGGTATCTGTCCGCCATGCCCGGATCCAGTACCTCTTTGAATTAGAGGACACAGCGGGAGAGAAGGTCTTGTACGGAGATCGGGGTGTGGCAGCCTACAACAAGGAGAACCTGGACTTCGTCATGAACGGTTTTAAGCTTCCCTTTATCCATGAGATTGATGGGTGTGCTGTTCCAGATTGGGTGGCTCAGACGGTTTGGTACCAAATCTTTCCTGAGCGCTTTGCCAATGGGAATCCAGCCATTTCCCCAGAAGGTGTTCGTCCTTGGGATGCCTCTATTGCTCCTCAAGTATTGGATTTCTTTGGTGGTGATTTGCAAGGGATCATCGATCACTTGGACTATTTGCAGGATCTAGGGATTACAGGGCTCTATCTTTGCCCGATTTTTGAATCGCCGAGCAATCACAAGTACGATACCATTGATTATTTTGAAATTGATCGACATTTTGGAGATAAGGAGACCTTCCGCCAGCTAGTGAAAGAGGCCCATGCGCGTGGGATGAAGATCATGCTGGATGCCGTCTTCAACCATATTGGCTATGATTCACCCCAATGGCAGGATGTGGTCATATACGGGGAGGATTCGATTTACAAGGACTGGTTCCATATCAAAGAGTTCCCTGTCTCCTCAGAAAATCTGTGGAATAGTCGCAACTTATCTTACCATGCTTTTGCCTTTGCGGGCTTTATGCCTAAGCTCAATACGGCTAATCCTGAGGTGAAGGCCTATCTCTTGAAGGTGGCGACTTACTGGATTGAAGAGTTTGATATTGATGCTTGGCGACTGGATGTGGCCAATGAGATCGACCATCAATTCTGGCGGGATTTCCGTAAAGCGGTCTTGGCCAAGAAGCCGGATCTCTATATCCTCGGGGAAATCTGGCATTCGTCCCAACCTTGGCTCAAGGGCGATGAGTTCCATGCGGTGATGAACTATCCCCTCTCTGAAAGTATCAAGGATTATTTCCTGCGGGGGCATAAGGAGACGCAACGCTTCATTTGGGAAATCAATAGCCAGTCCATGTATTACAGGCAGCAGATTTCTGAGGTGATGTTTAACCTCTTAGACTCCCATGATACAGAGCGCATCTTGACGACGGCCAAAGGGGATCTTCAGTCTGTCAAGTCTGCTCTCACCTTCCTCTATCTGCAACGGGGTACGCCTTGTATCTATTATGGGACGGAGCTAGCCCTCATCGGCGGCCCAGACCCGGATTGCCGGCGTGTCATGCCTTGGGAGCGCGTGTCAGCAGACAATGACATGCTGAACTTTATGAAGGACTTGATCCAGCTCCGAAAAGAAGTAGCGGGCGTTATCCAGCATGGTAAAGTGAGTCTGAAAGAAGTAGAGCCAGATGTAGTGGCAGTAGAATGGCAGCATGAAGGTCACATTCTCAAAGCCTACTTTAACCACTCTAAGAAAGAATTTGTATTAGAAAGAAGACAAGCAGATCTGATCAGCCATGGGACCATTTCCGATGATCGATTGATCATCCAACCAAATGGATTTGTTATTTATAGGGAAGATTAGTAAGAAAGAAGCCTGGAATCGAGAGATTGCGGGCTTCTTTTTATAAATAGTATCTTTATTCGCACCCTTATATTATAATAGGAGATGAGAAGGGGGGAGACGGTGATGAAGATTTTAGCAATTAATTCTATTTCGTTTAAAAAAAGAATGATTGAATTACTATTTGATTATCTTTTCATACTAGCTTATTTAGCGCTTCTGTTTTTAGGTTCTATGCTTTTTTACATTATTTTTTTTAATGGTATTCCAGAGTTTACAGAAATTCAGTCGCAGTGTCTTGCATTTTTTACCTCTGTTTTGCCAATCACTCTACTTTTTACATTCTTAGATTATACAAATAATGGGAGTTTTGGGAAGGCGAAAGCTTGACTTCAATTGGTTTACCAGAAAAAAACAGTGCAAGCTAGCTTGATTAGAAACACCATTAAATTTTTGCCTTGGCAACTCGGTCATATGGGCACGATTCATGGTTTCTATAGTGATTTTGATGTGTTATCCATTATCCTCTCGTTTTCAGCAACTCTACTCGCAGTTTTGCTACTGGCAATGACAATGTTTAGAAATGATAAGAGGCATCTAGGAGACCTGCTAGCCCATACGCAAGTGCAACTAAAAGGTGACTAGGATGAAATGTTAGGCTGTCGATAAGAAAAAATGGAAACATAGCTAGGAAATAGGGCTATGAATGAGACTCTAGAATTCACAAATCTTTGTATGGTAAGAGACGGCGATAGAGTTCTTGTTATGGATCGTGAGAAAGAGTCTAGGCAAGGAATGACATTGCCTGGTGGTCCTGTCACAAATGTTGAGTCTTTTATGGAACCAACTCATTTTTTAACATCATTAAGAATGAGTTGCTATATTTAAACAGGGATTAATAAAACCGTTATTGAAGGATTCTATAGGAATTGTTTTGAGTGACTGGAGAAGTTAATTCTCCTAGTGTTGAGTGACAATATTGTTTTATTAAGCACAAAATAACAAATTAGACTAAAAACAAGTAAAGGTATTCATTATGAAAAAATTTTTGATATTTATTTTTACAATGTTTGGATTGATGTTAGGAATGTTAGCTATGATATATAATGAATATATTCGAGCTTATGAAGCGGCTCATCATAGATCAAGCTTTCCAGAACCGAAAGAAAATTTACTAGTACCAGTAAGTACAAGGGCATATGCAAAAGCTAAATCTTGGTCAGAGAAATCTCCTTTATCGAAGCAACAAATTAAAAATTATCTTACTAAGTATGGCAGGTATTCAGAGTATACTTCCCAGTCCGCTGTCAATAAGCTTAATATAGACTGGAAAGAGCAGGCTGTTTTAAGAGCAAAATCATATCAAAAGTTTCATTATTCAAAAGAAAAGTTAGTTGGGCAACTTGTAGATGTTGATCTATTTACTCCAGAAGAGGCTGACTATGCTATAGAAAAAGTTCATTTCGATTGGAAAGAGGAAGCTGTGAAAGAAGCGGAATCTTCTGCAAACGGTGGCAATATTTCGAAAGAAAGGTTATTAGAAATACTTGTTGAAAATAGAAAATTTACTCAAGAGGAAGCGGAGTACGCAATAGAACATGCTCAAGTAGATTGGTTAAATTAAACAATAATTTTACTATTGATTTGAAGAACTTAAAAGAGGCTGATGAATCTAAAATAGCTACGATAGAAAGTAATGAAAAGTGGCATAATGAAAATAAGGACACAATTTCTATTTATGATCGCTATTTGAACAGTGATGATTACAAAACAAGTCCAATGAAAAATATTCAAGATCAACTGAAAACATTTTTGATGGACCATCACTACTATGAGGTCGATATTCCGCTGATTAGACAATTTAGTAAGAGTTACGATCATTATTATAAAAAACTAACTGAGGCAAGTGACTATTATTTAAAGCAAAAGGGTGATGCTCCACAGTAAATCGGAAATTAATATCCTTCATAAGATTTTACGATTAAGAGATAGAGTGAGGGATGACTTGCCCTTGCTCTATTTTTCGGTTCCTTTAGTTGTAGTTTTCACTACATAGGTGTATAATGTGTCCTTAGATAAACAAATGAGGAATTTACTATGGAATTAAAAGATTTTACAGAAAAAGAACAAGAACAAATCAACCAAGGTTTGAGTACAGCTGAGATTACTGATAAAGAAGCGGCGAAGAAGTTGCTCGCTTTAGTCCCGCAAGAATGGATCAAACGTATTCCATTCTTTGTCAGAGGGCATGCGACGACCAAGACAGTTGAGCGTGTAGCCAAGCAATCCCCTGAACTCTATGCCGTGGCTAAACGTCAAGGGGACCTTCCTGAAAAAGAAGGAGAAGAGCTCCGCAAGATTATGACAGCCATCTTTGAAGAAAAGATGAACAAACACAAGATTAAATAATCCTTTATTATTTTTTATCTCACATTGAACGAGTGATTGCAGTTGAAATGCAGTCACTTTTTTATTTACTAGCATAGAGACTTTTACACTAGTAAATAAAAATGAACAATATTTCATGGTATAATACTAATGAATGTAGTTCAAGAGGATGAAAGATTCCATTGGAAAAAAACAAGTAAAGGTAGTCATTATGAAAAAATTTTTGATATTTATTTTTACAATTTTTGGATTATTTGCAGGAATGCTAGCTCTGATGGCAATTGAGTATCAAATAAGTTATAATAAATGGATAAATTCACGTTCAGGATCACAGTTGACTAATCCTGTACAAAAATACTCTTCTTCAAGTGATGGAAATAAGGATGATTTAGAATCATCAAAACAAGAATACGCTTCTTCAAGTGATAGAAAAAATAAGGATGATTTAGAATCATTAATGAATATGTTTATGAAAAGACTATTTCCTCCAACTTTACTAGATCCAGATTATACATATGCATATGAAGAAGCTAAATCTTGGTCAAAAAAGCATTTATCGAAGGAGCAAATTAAAATTTATCTTACTAAGTATGGCAGCAGCTATTCAGAGGATGCTACTCAGTACGCTTTAAATAAGCTTAATGTAGACTGGAAAGAGCAAGCACTTTTAAGAGCAAAATCATATCAAGAGTTTCATTATTCGAAAAATAAATTGGTTGAGCAACTTATAAATATTGACAAATTTACTCAAGAAGAGGCTGATTATGCCATAGAACATGTTCATTTCGATTGGAAGGAGAACGCTGTGAAAGAAGCAGAATCTTCTTCAAACGGTGGCAACATTTCGAAAGAAAGGCTATTAAAAATACTTGTTGAAAATAGAAAATTTACTCAAGAAGAAGCTGAGTATGCAATAGAACATGCAAAAATAGATTGGTTGAATTAAACAATAGTTTTAATTTTGATTTTTATAACATATTGAAGAGCTGGACAATTTGCCAGCTCTTTTTGCTGTTTATTAACTTTTCTCATTTCGTAAAAAATAGTTGGAGCAAAGCCAGTTTTAAACTATAATATAGGAGAAGGATTATCAATATGAAAAATTTATGGTACAAATATTTTAATCAATAGAGAAGGAACCAATCTATGAAACCATCTAAAAAAATCATGCTCCTTACTAGCTGTGCTTTGGCGATCTTTGCTTTAGTAGCTTGTGGGACCAACCAAAAGCAATCCAAGGAAAAGAAGGAAACTTCCACTGTGCAGAAATCTAGTTCAGACAAGGAGCACTACAAGGGAACATACAGCAACCTCAATAGCAAGGCTAGTGTCGAAGAAGTGCGCACTCTCTTGTCTGCTTATTTGGATCAGGAGAGTGTAGACAAGTTTCTTGGTCTAGTAACGGACTATGATAGCATTGTCGGCTCGGTCGGTTTGACGGGTGACTTCAGCAAGTTCAAGAAAACAGACTACAATGTTGAGAAGATCAGTGACTTGTGGACCAAGCAAAAGGGCGATTTCGTCGGGACTAACTGCCGGATCAATAGTTATACTCTTCTGAAGAATAGCATCGAGATTCCTAAGATGAAAGCGGATAGTGAACTTTTATTTGTGGACAATGATGCCATTGACAAAGGAAAAGTCTTCGATGAGGCAGACAAGGAAGCCTTTAACATTCTGTATTCACGGGTTCCGACAGAGGCTACAACGGATGTAAAGGTCCATGCCAAGAAGATGGAAGAATATTTTTCTCATTTCAAGTTCAATGAAAATGCGCGCATGCTTTCTGTTATCGTTCATGATAACCTAGACGGAAATACCCTTTTTGTCGGTCACGTCGGTGTCTTGGTCCCTGCCAAGGACGGCTATCTCTTTGTCGAAAAGTTGACCTTTGAAGAACCATACCAAGCGATTAAGTTTGCGACCAAGGAAGATGTCTACAAATACTTGGAGACCAAATATCAAGACTACACAGGCGAAGGTCTGGCTAAGCCTTTTATCATGGATAATGAAAAATGGGTTGAGATGAAGTAGAGGATGAAAGGTAGCGTGTTAGGATTTAGAAAGATAATGGACTATGCTCCGATTCTATATGTGTTAGTTTTCTTGCTCTTTTTCACTCTTCTCCTTTTCCTGAGAAGAAGGGCAATCGTGAAACGTAGTGGTGATCCCTTCTTTGCCCCTTTCCATATTAATCGTGGGGTCTTCTACATTCATGTGTCTCTGTGTTTCAGTCGGCGAATGATCCCGCTGAAAGAGATCAAGCAAATCACCTATGCAATTTTTCGTGGCCGATCTGGTGGTGGGAGTCGCTATGCTTTTTATATCGAGCTTAGAAATGGAAAGACTATTCCCTTCTTTTTTGGAAAAAGCAAGCGGAATGAAGTGTTAGTTGCGAAACTCAAGCGAAATGCAGGCAAGTATGGGTTTAGGGTAGATAGCACTGGAAATTAATTGAAAGAAAAAGGAATCACGAATGAATAGAAAGCAAGCCCTATCTATGTATTTGTTAGGGACCTTTGGTCAAGTATTAGGAGTCAGCCTTCTGGTGTGGTTTTTAAGAGCAGGAGGAGTCAAGGTTGATTTTACATCATCATTGGGGATCATCGCTGTTGCTTTAGCTGGCTTATCATCTGCTTTTTGGGGGAGTCTTGCTAGTATTGGCTACCATCAATCTAGTTTCAAACAAATTCTAAAAGATTTTTTTCAAGTCAAAGACAGTTTTGCTAATTATTGTTTAGTGCTCGTTTTCTTGCTGCTCGACTTTTTCCCCTTTATCTTTGGTGGTAAGATAACCACTCAATCGTTGGTCTTGCCAGTAGTACTCTTTTTTAAGGCTCTTCTTTTTGGTGGAGTTGAAGAAATTGGCTGGCGTTATTTCTTTCAACCAACTTTGCAGGAAAAAATACCTTATTTTTCAGCTACTTTGATCACCTTTTTAGCTTGGTCTAGTTGGCATCTACTATACTTTTATATCGACGGTTCTTTAGCTGTCATTCAATTGTTTCCGTTTCTAGTAGGTCTGCTAACTAACTGCTTTATCTTGTCGGCCTTGTATCATAAAACGCAAAATTTATGGCTCTGTGTCATGACCCATGCCTGTATCAATTCCTTGTCTCAGATTCTAGTGAATGAAGAGGTATGGCTATCTCTAGTCAGTAAAATTCTTATTATTAGTTTAGCAATTATGATTGTAAGAAAGAAGTATATAACTGTAAAGGAGGAAAAATGAGCAAATTTATTTCAAAACAATCAGTCGCTATCTGGTATGGATTGACTACCCTCCTAGCTACCTTTCTAGTAGGCCAAGTGATCCTTTGGTGTTTTCCAGATGGGAGGAGTATGGATGCCTCGCTACTGTTTATCCTAATGAACTGTATTCCCCTGATTACTGCGGCGGTCTTTTCTCTTGTCCTGGGTGAAGTCAAATCCTTGGGTGATTTTTTCAAAAAGGTTTTTCTTCAAAAAGAAAGTAACCTGTCCTGGATGCTAGCTTTCTTCATCCCCATCATTTATTATGGGATCTCCATCCTGCTCATGAATGTTCGCTTCACTGGAAACTCCTTCTTGGCCTTCTTCCTTTATTTCCCCTGGACCTTATTATATGGCGGTTTGGAAGAAGTCGGTTGGCGTTGGTTTTTACAAGATCATCTTTCCTTTAGTAAGCACTTTATACCTAAAATGATGCTTCTTTCCATTGTCTGGTTCCTCTGGCATATTCCTATCTATCAACTCCCTTGGATTACAGCAGGTTCGTCCAACTATCTCATCTTTTACCTGATGATTTTAGGGAATACCTTCCTTTTTGGAGCTCTTAAGGAGTACTCGAAAGGAGCCATTCCTTGTATCCTTGCTCATATGCTGATCGATAGTCTGGCTGTCCTTATGCTGGTTCAGAGCTCTCTTTCTCAGATTATCCTTCTGGTTATGTTCGAAATCCTAGTATCCTCTTGGCTAGTGGCTATACGAAAATTAGAGAAATAGAATTGTACCTCTTTCGGTGGGAGTCTGTCATCTTTAGCCTTTAGGACTTCAATGTAGAGTCCATAAAATGCTATAATCAGTTTAACGAAGAACCTAGAGATAGGATCAAAGTATCAACACAGTATCATTCTTATCAATTATGTGAGAGGGGGAAAGACCATGCAAAAAACCTTTCAGTTGTTGCGAAGAGGAGATCTAGAGGCCGTCCGTCAAATATTGGATAAAAAGCCTGAAGAAGTCAATGCTGTTTCGGGTGACAAACCTAAAAGAGATCAGGGGCAGTCGCTCCTTCAAGTCGCTATCAAATCGGGACATTTAGATATTGCAGACTTACTCATTGATAGAGGAGCAGATCTTAACTTTATTGAAGAGCCGACAGAGCTGAATCCATTTTGTCAACCAGTCCTCCAAACAGCGGGTGGACGAGCTGTATTTGACTGTAGGCGCATGATCAACCGCTGGAATGGCCAATATGAGATGTATTCGTCTAAGGAAAAGGCTGACCGGTCTTTCAAAGTTTTTGAGAAAATGTTGGAACTTGGAGCCGATATTTCTCAGAAAGACAGTCATGGTGGGACTTTGTTGCAAACTATTTTAATTGAAACCAAGGAAGTGTTGCCATCTTATTATTGGAAAACAAAAGAAACAAGCGATAATGTCCTCATAACGGATGAATTACGTCATGATTTAAATCGTATTTATGATCTATTAATTCGTTACGGTGTGACTGCGGACGAAATAGCGGTCTATCAGAAGATTCCTCTCAAAGAACTTTACCAAGACAGTCCGACCATGGAGTTCTTAAATCGGTTAGATCAAGGCAGATCTTGATAAGCATTTGAACTACTAGTTTAAAGAGCCTCAGGGCTCTTTTAACTTTGTCTGATAGAGCTAGAAGCAGTAGAAAATTTTAGATCGGATTTTCTTTAAAAAATGGATACAAATCCATGATGAAAGAGAGTATACTAGTTTATGAAAGAACAAGATTTTTAAGTACCTAATTCAGGAGGGCAGTTTATGTCTCAAGAAACTTTCATCATGGCGATTGACCAGGGAACAACTAGTTCGCGGGCTATCATTTTTAACAAAAAAGGCGAGCAAGTTAGCTCTAGTCAAAAGGAATTCACTCAGATTTTTCCTCAGGCTGGCTGGGTGGAGCACAATGCCAATGAAATTTGGAACTCGGTGCAGTCGGTGATCGCTGAGGTCTTTATTGAAAGTGGCATCAAGCCCAATCAAATCGAAGCAATTGGCATTACCAATCAACGGGAAACGACAGTTGTTTGGGATAAGAACACGGGGCTTCCTATTTACAATGCCATTGTCTGGCAATCAAGGCAAACTGCTCCACTGGCTGAGGAACTTAAAAACCAAGGCTATGTAGAAACCTTCCACCAAAAGACAGGTCTAGTCATTGATGCCTACTTTTCAGCGACTAAAGTTCGTTGGATTTTGGACCATGTAGAAGGAGCACAAGAGCGAGCGGAAAAAGGAGAATTGCTCTTTGGGACCATTGATACTTGGCTGGTCTGGAAGCTGACGGATGGAGCTGCCCACGTGACAGACTATTCCAATGCAGCCCGTACCATGCTTTACAATATCAAGGAACTGAAATGGGACGATGAAATCTTAGACATTCTCAACATTCCTAAAGCCATGCTTCCTGAAGTGCGTTCAAACTCTGAAATCTATGGCAAGACAGCTCCTTTCCATTTCTACGGTGGACAAGTGCCGATTGCAGGGATGGCGGGAGACCAGCAGGCTGCTCTCTTTGGTCAATTAGCCTTTGAACCTGGTATGGTCAAAAATACTTATGGAACTGGATCTTTCATCATTATGAATACGGGTGAGGAGATGCAGTTATCAGAAAATAACCTGCTGACGACGATTGGTTATGGGATCAATGACAAGGTCTACTATGCCCTTGAAGGATCTATCTTTATCGCTGGAAGTGCCATTCAGTGGCTTCGTGACGGTCTGCGTATGATCGACAGTTCACCTGAATCCGAGGCCTATGCTCTGAAGTCTCAGAATGACGATGAAATCTATGTGGTCCCTGCCTTTACGGGTCTTGGGGCACCATATTGGAATCAAGAGGCGCGTGGTTCTGTCTTCGGACTTACCCGGGGAACGTCCAAGGAAGACTTTATCAAAGCAACCCTTCAATCCATTGCCTATCAAGTACGCGATATCATCGACACCATGCAGGTAGATGCCAAGACTCCTATCCCTGTCTTAAAAGTAGACGGAGGGGCAGCGAAAAATGATTACTTAATGCAGTTTCAGGCAGATATTCTTGGGATTGCGATTGCCCGCGCCAAAAACCTGGAAACAACGGCTTTAGGAGCAGCCTTCCTAGCAGGTCTGACCGTAGGCTATTGGAAGGACTTGGAAGAATTAAAATCTCTTCATGGAGCAGCCCAAATCTTTGAACCAAAGATGGATGAAGCTCGCAAAGAGAAATTGTACAAGGGGTGGAAGAAAGCAGTCAAAGCCACTCAAGTATTTGCGGAGACCGATGACTAAAGGGATCAATCAAACGAATAGTTTATGAGAGTGGGACAGAAATCGGTAATTCGTTAGA
>NZ_KV834615.1:14696-32116 GCF_001837905.1 Streptococcus sp. HMSC076C09 | reverse complement strand
AGAGCCCACTCAATCACTGCGTCTTGCTCGACAAACCAAAAATAATTGAGAGGCTGGGACTTTTGTCCCAGCCTCATGTAGCTTATACAGAATAGAACAGTTATCTGTTTGGCTAAAAGCTTTACTCTATTTCACGCTTTCGTTCATTTATCACTAAATAAAAATATCATATAAATAAACTTTTTTTAAAAAATAACAGGCCAGAGTTTGACACTTTTTTCACAAAGGAGTATACTGTTAGCATAGTTTTGTCGGAAATTTATAATAGACCCCATCAAAACTAGTTGTCAACCCTTGCTGTTCTGATAGGAACGTTTGCTGGTATCGTTGATACCAAGGAGGAATCATATGTCTAAAGTAGCTATTGTCACAGGTGCTGGTCAAGGAATCGGTTTTGCAATCGCAAAACGCTTGGTGCAAGATGGCTTTAAGGTTGGAGTATTGGACTACAATGCTGAAACAGCTGAAAAAGCAGTTGCTGAGTTATCGGCTGAAAATGCTTTTGCGGTTGTTGCTGATGTATCTAAAAAAGAAGAAGTGGCTGCAGCTTTCCAAAAGGTTGTTGACCATTTTGGAGATTTGAATGTTGTCGTAAACAATGCAGGTGTTGCGCCAACTACACCACTTGATACAATTACAGAAGAACAATTTACACGTACATTTGCTATTAACGTTGGTGGCGTGATTTGGGGTGCTCAAGCTGCACAAGCTCAATTCAAAGCGCTTGGCCATGGCGGAAAAATCATCAATGCAACTTCACAAGCAGGTGTTGTAGGTAACCCTAACTTGACTGTTTATGGTGGTACTAAATTTGCAGTTCGTGGTATCACACAGACTTTGGCGCGTGACTTGGCGGATTCAGGCATCACTGTCAATGCGTATGCACCAGGTATCGTCAAGACTCCAATGATGTTTGACATTGCCCATGAAGTTGGTAAGAACGCAGGTAAAGATGACGAATGGGGTATGCAAACATTCGCTAAAGATATCACTTTGAAACGTCTTTCTGAACCAGAAGATGTAGCAGCGGCTGTCAGCTTCCTTGCTGGACCTGACTCAAACTACATCACAGGTCAAACCATTATCGTGGATGGTGGGATGCAATTCCATTAAGATGAAAAAAGAGGTTGGGATCAACATCCTAACCTCTTATTTTGTGCGTTCACAATAAAAGAAACGGAGATCAAAAAAACCACTCCCGAAAGGGAAGTGGTTCTGTGTTGGTTCTTATTTGAGACCGTATTTTTTGTTGAAACGATCCACACGTCCATCTGCTTGAGTGAACTTTTGACGTCCAGTGTAGAATGGGTGTGAGTCTGATGAAATTTCAACACGGATCAATGGGTAAGTTTCACCTTCGAATTCAACTGTTTCGCTAGAGTACTTAGTTGAACCGCTGAGGAACTTGTAACCAGTAGTAGTGTCCATGAAGACAACAGGGCGATATTCTGGATGGATATCTTTTTTCATTTTGCAATATTTCCTTTCTGCCATGGTCTCTTTCCGAGCCATAGATTGTTACTAAGCTAGTTTACCAAATTTCCAGGATCTTGACAAGTATTTTCACTAATTTTATTTAAATTAATGATCAAAAAAATCACCCTGGCTAAGCCAAGGTGAATCTAATCTTATTATTGTTCAGATTGATTTGGATCTTTTGGTGCTTCAACTGGTTGATCAGCTTGTCCCTCAGTGTGTTCGTGTGATTCTTTTTTGATTTCATTTACAGCAGTTTTTACAGTAGAAGTTGTCACGCGTCCAACAGATTGGGCAAATCCTTTACCAGATTCAGCAAGTTCTTCGAATGTTCCTTTTGTGATTTTACCACCTGACATCGCCAAGAGACCAGTTACAACAATAGCGATTGATGCGATCAAAGCAAGGATCAAACCAAAGCCAATTGAAACGCCATAACCATTGAAGTCAACAGCGTACTTGTTAACACCGAAGACATCGATCAATGTTACGATAGTTGAGAGAGCTCCTGCTACGATAACACCAATTGCAAAACCTTTTGGTAGTGAAGATTTTACATCGTTCAAGCAAGCAAGGACAATCGCAACGACTGCGAAGATAATAACGAACCATCCATCTCCGCGAAGGCCATTCCAGCTGTATGAACCAAAATTTCCAGCATTAAGGCTTGCCCATGGCAAGAAAGAGCTAAGAATCGCTACCGCAGCAGAGATAATGATAAACAAACGATTTTTTTCCATAAAAAGTCTCCTTAAAAATTTTATTAGCTTTATTTTACCATAAGAAAGATCAAATGAAAACCCCGTGACCAAGATAAAAAGGCTGAGAAATCGTTCTCAGCCTTCGTTCGTGCGAGCCACTTCTTGTAGCTCTTTGTAGATTTGGTCGTTTTCTTCGAGGGAGTAGGAGTTGGCTCCACTCGCTAGTGGATGGCCACCACCATTATGTCGTTTGGCAATTTCGTTGATCACTTTTCGTTTGCTACGCATCCGGACTCGGAAGTGACCGTCGGCCTGCTCGACAAAGATAGCCCAAACAGACACGGTATCGATTCGTCCAGGAGCTCCGACAATTGCAGCAGTCTCTGAATCACGTAGATCGAATTTCTTCAAGAGCTCTTGTGTCAAGGTCACACGCGCAGCGCCATGTTCATCGATCTCAAGATGGTCATAGACATAGCCTTGAAGCTTAGCTGTCTTAAGGTTGATCGTATCCATCTGCCGAGCAAGTGCTGTAAAATCAAAGGGAATGCTTCGAAGATAGGCAGCGATCTCAAAGGTCCGAGTCGAAGTAGTAGGATAAAGGAAGCGACCTGTATCGCCGACAATCCCAGCATAGAGAAGACGCGCAGCACTAACTGGAAGCTCAAGATCCAATTCCTTAGCAAAAAGTGCGATTAACTCACTGGTAGAGCTAGACTCAGTATCGACCCAGAGCAGATCGCCATAAGCATCGTCATTTGGGTGGTGGTCGATCTTGATCAGGAAATCACCGTTCGTATAGCGCTTGTCATCGATGCGGGGAGTATTAGCCGTATCACAGACAATCACCAAAGCTCCAGCATAGTCTTCATCCTTGACCTCATCCATTTCAGCAAGCCAAGTCAAAGTCGGTTCATCATAGCCAGTTGCCAAAACCCGCTTTTGAGGGAAGTTGGCTCGCAGGAGATCCCGCAAGCCCACCTGGCTACCAATCGCATCTGGATCCGGATTCTGATGCCGGTGGATAATAATCGTGTCATAAGCTTGAATTTTTTCAAGAATTTCATTTATTACGTTCATACATTACCTCATTTTCTCTGTCAATTTTAACATAAGAAAGGCCAATCCAGCAAGCATTTATCACTAATCAGGAGCTGTGGAAGCGGTTTTACATTGGATAGATATTTTGTTAGAATGAAACCAATAAAACATGTTTTTCTTCCGCTACTATTTGGATCGCAAAGCAATTTACTATATTCGGAGTCACTACGATGGCGCGAATGATTACGAAAAACTGTTAGCATATGGTAAAGAAAATAATATTGAATTTGATTACACAACCGGCTCTAACTACCATAATCGCTTTAATCCAAAAGATGGCTTCAAACGTCCCTATAATATGAAAGTTCAAGTCCCTCAGGGCAATTCAGCTAAAGGAAAAGATTTGAACAATGCGCGGATGGTGGAGTTTATTGTGAATTTAGATACCGGCGAGTTTGAGAGTCAATGGGATGCCTATGACAATCATAAACTAGCAGATGGTCGCTATGATTCCAATCCAGGAAAATATTCTAATGAAGAATTAAGAGAAATCGCCAATACAGAGTCTTTTAACTATGGTCCCTCAACAGGTCAAAATTCCGATGTTACAGAGTTTTATAAAGGGAAACATGATAAGCTTGATATGAATACGCCAGAGCCAGCTACTCGTGCACGTGCTAAAAAAATATTTAAATATGAACTCGATTTAGGTGAAGTAGATGAAGATACAGGTCAAAAGGGGAAATTTGCGGATATAGCAAGGAAAGGAAATCAAGATTATGAAGCATGGCAACGAAATACAAAAGGAATGTCAGAAGAAGAAAAAGTGGAAGAGTATAATAAATTTAAGAAATCTCTTAATGGCAGTGCTGATAATAATACTGGCTATTATGACTATACTCAAAGTCAATTCTATCCGAAAGACCACCAGTAGTGCGTATGATATTTTACAGAAACAGAGATTTGTTTTGGTACAAGATAAAAATGACTGGGGAAAAGAGTGGAGTACTGGAGTAGGATTTGATTTAAAAGATAAGGAATTGTACAATTCGTATTTTGCAGTTATTGAGAAGAATAAATTATATGGTGGTTATGGAAATTATGGAACTAAAGAAATGTACCAACGTTCTTTTAACAGAGAAATATCATCCATTTTAGTTAATCTGAAAATTTCACCAGATGAAATCAAAAAGAATAATTATCAAATTACACGCTCACCAGATTCTTTAGTAAATAAAGAATTATTGAAAGAGGAATATCCGCCAGAATTTGAAGGTAGATATTCTATCAAGGATAGTCAATTCTCCAAAGTCCGCATCACCTACAACAAAGAATTCTTACCGACAAAAATTGAGTGGTATTATAAGGGTGAAGGAGGGCTAAAATGGTACACTTGGCGTACGTACTCCTACCCATTTAAAAATAAGTCTGAATTTGATAAGAAATTGGATGAAGAAATTGAAACTATTAAAGAGATTCGAGAAGAGAACAAGGGTGATTAAACCAGATTTGAAATAAAGCTGAGCATAGTAAAGGCTCAGCTTTATTGTTAGGAAGACACTTCCTTTTAGATGGATATTTTGCTAGAATGAGAGATATATGAAATTCATTAAAAAGAGATTATTCAGTCTAAAATCTTTCCTATTGTTAATTCTTTTATTGCTTACTATAGCTAGTATTTTCATAGTTGTTCAAAGAGGTAAGATTCAAGAGAATTCAAAGTCTATTATAGAGAAGCAAAGGTTTATAGAGACACACATCTTGTCTGGTGATGATAACAAGGAATCAATCAGTGCGGGTTTTGATTTAAAAGAAAAAGAATTTTTTTATTACCATGGAGCTGCAATAAAAAATAATAAATTGTATGGTGGTAGTCAGGAATATAGTGCTGCGGAGTATTATAAAAGAGCTTTGGATATTGAGCTCACTTCAGCACTTTTAAATCACCAAATGAATATTAAAGATATAAAAGATTCCAACTATCAAATTACTCGTTCAACTGATTCATTCATCAATAAAAAAATATTAGAAGAAAAACAACCGCCTGAATTTGAAGGTAGATATTCTATCAAGGATAGTCAGTTTTCCAAAGTCCGTATCACCTACAACAAAGAATTTCTACCAACAAAAATTGAGTGGTACTATAAGGGTGAAGAAGGACTAAAATGGTACACTTGGCGCACCTATTCTTATCCCTTCAAAAATAAGTCTGATTTTGATAAAAAGCTGGATGAAGAAATCGAAAATATTAAAGAAATTCAAGAGGAAAATGAGGGAGATTAACATAGTTTTTAGATAAAGCTGAGCTTATATAAGGCCCAGCTTTATTGATAGGAAGACACTTCATTTGGATTGGATATTTTGATAGAATGAAATGGATATGATAAAAGAAGTTAAACAATTAATTAAAAGAAAACGATGGTTACAATTTCCAAAAACAATTGTGGTAGTGTTGGTCGTAATGCTTATTGCAGTATTCCTAAGTAGTTGTAGTAACAATCAACCGGCATTGAATGTTTTAAAGAAAAAGCAATTTGTTATGATTAAAATGGGAGATTCTACCAATGAGCATTTTGAGGTTGGGGTGGACCTTGAGAAAAAAGAATATTACTATAATGATGAAACGGCAGTGAAAGACGATACAGTTTATGGTGGTTATAAAGCGGACTGGGATCGTAAACAGTATTACAAAACTGCAGTAAATAACGAATTATCATCAGTTCTATTAAGTAAGAAAATTACTACTGATGAAATTAAGAAATCCAACTATCAAATTACTAGCTCACCGAAAAGATTTGTGGATGATAAATTGATGAAAGAAGAATATCCCCCGGAATTTGAAGCGATTTATTTGAAGAAAAATCGTCAATTCACCAAGGTCCGTATCATATACAACAAAGAATTCCTACCAACAAAAATCGAGTGGTACTATAAGGGTGAAGAAGGCCTCAAATGGTACACTTGGCGCACCTATTCGTATCCCTTCAAAAATAAGTCTGATTTTGATAAGAAGTTGGATGAAGAAATTAAAACTATTAAAGCAATTCAAGAAGAGAACAAGGGCGATTAAGTAGAATCAGTCCAAATTCTTGAAACAAGCCCCTTCTTTCACCTTATCGGGAAAGGTTTCGTGCAAAATGCTTGAAAAAGTGGTATAATACGGGAAATAGATTTTGGGAGGAAATTATGACTGTAGCGAAGATTGTTTTTGCTAGTATGACTGGAAATACAGAAGAAATTGCTGATATCGTAGCGGACAAATTCCGTGATCTTGGTGTCGAAGTAGATGTGGATGAGTGTACAACTGTGGATGCGGAGGACTTCCTTGATGCGGATATCGCAGTAGTAGCGACTTATACATACGGCGATGGAGAGCTTCCAGATGAGATCCAAGATTTCTACGAAGATTTGGCTGGCCTTGATCTCAAAGGCAAACTTTACGGTGTTGTAGGATCAGGTGATACCTTCTACGATGAATTCTGTAAAGCAGTTGATGATTTCGACCGTTGCTTCGCTGCGACTGGTGCTGAAAAAGGTTCTGAGTGTGTCAAAGTTGATTTGTCTGCAGAAGACGAAGACATTGAAAAATTAGAAGCCTTTGCAGAAGAACTTGTAGCAAAAGCAAATTAATGACAAAGAGGCAGGATCGATGGATTACAGCCTCGATTTATATCCAAAATAAAGAGGAGACACATGGATTTAGATCAGATTCGTAAGGACATTGACCAGATCGATCAAGAGCTTGTAGCCTTGCTGGAAAGACGGATGGTCTGTGTCGGTCAGATTGTAGAATATAAGGAGCAGCAGGGCTTGCCAGTGCTCGATCAAGGAAGGGAGAGAGAAGTGCTTGAGAAAGTCGGCTCTCTCGTGACGGATGAGCAGTATCGTGCGACTATTCAAGCTCAGTTTCAAGATATGATGAAGCGCTCGAGAGATTACCAAGAGGAGGTGAGGGTGCGTGACTAGTCTATCGATCAAGCAAAAAGCACAACAGTATGTGGTCCTAACAGGTATGGCTCTTTTCATTGGACTCTTGGTTGGTGCCATTGACATGATTTTTGGTCAAGGTCTTCTTCTGATTGGAGATTTCCGAAGTCAGCATTGGCCCTTGATTCTTTTTCTAGCCATAGCGGGTCTTGTCATCGTTTATCTTTATAAACGTTTTGGTGGCAAGGCTTCAAAAGGGATGGGCCTCATCTTTGATGTTGGACACGCGCGTGAGGAGAAAATCCCCTTGGTCTTGGTACCGTTGATCATGCTGACGACCTGGATGAGCCATCTCTTTGGTGGTTCGGTCGGTCGGGAAGGTGTAGCGGTCCAGATCGGAGCGACCCTTTCGCACCGTTTTGCCCGTCATATCAAGATCCCAGATGCTTCGCGTATCTTTCTCATGACTGGGATGGCAGCCGGTTTTGCGGGGCTCTTTCAGACGCCGCTGGCAGCAACCTTCTTTGCTCTTGAGGTCCTGACGGTTGGGGAGTTGCAGTTGATGGCCCTCTATCCTGCCCTTATCGCCTCAATCGTGGCTAGCTTTACCTCTCATGCCCTTGGCTTAGAGAAATTTGCTGTGCCACTAAGAGAAACACTGAGCTGGACACCAGAGACCTTGATCAAAGTCGCTCTACTTGGCCTAGCTTTTGGCCTCGCTGGGAAACTCTTTGCTGTTAGCCTTTCATGGTTGAAGAAAACAGTCGCTCAAGTCTTGCCTAATCCTTATACCCGGATAGCCCTTATAGGGGCTGGACTCAGCTTGGTCCTCTTGACCCTCCAGCTGACCAAGGTCGGCACTTATAGTGGACTTGGAACCAATCTGATTGATGTAGCTTTTCATCAGGGGAGTGCCCATAGTTATGACTGGATCTTGAAGCTCCTCTTTACCGTGGTGACCATCTCAGCTGGATACCAAGGGGGAGAAGTGACACCGCTCTTTGCGATCGGAGCTACGCTTGGAGTCTTTCTCGCTCCTATGCTGGGCTTACCAGTCTTAGTCGTGGCCGCTATTGGTTATGCCAGTGTCTTTGGCAGTGCGACAACGACCTTGCTCGCACCGATCTTGATCGGAGGAGAAGTCTTTGGCTATGCCAATCTGCCATTCTTTGTCATTGCTTGCGCCATCGCCTATTGCCTGCCAAAAGAGTGGAGCATTTATTCCGGCCAAAAAGTTGCGAAAAAGTAGAGAAAAGAGCTTTACAAACCTGAAATTATCTGATATGATAGTTTCTGTGCGTAATGGAAGCACAAAAATACAGTTTATCCGCTGAGGGAGGTCCCTCAAGATTGACGAAGATAGGAGAATAAAATGAATCCATTAATCCAAAGCTTGACTGAAGGTCAACTTCGTACTGATATCCCTGCATTCCGTCCTGGTGATACTGTTCGTGTACACGCGAAAGTTGTCGAAGGATCTCGTGAACGTATCCAGATCTTTGAAGGCGTTGTTATCGCTCGTAAAGGTCAAGGACACACTGAAATGTACACTGTTCGTAAAATCTCTAACGGTGTCGGTGTTGAACGTACATTCCCAGTACACACTCCTCGTGTAGAAAAGATTGAAGTTGTACGTTACGGTAAAGTACGTCGTGCGAAATTGTACTACCTTCGTGCATTGCAAGGTAAAGCAGCTCGTATTAAAGAAATCCGTCGTTAAGACGAACAAGGAGGCGGGAGTGATCTCGCTTCTTTTTTTATAGGTCCCCTTAGTTCAATGGATATAACAACTCCCTCCTAAGGAGTAGTTGCTGGTTCGATTCCGGCAGGGGACATGAACAAAAAAGGAACTCGTGCATGCAAGTTCCTTTTTGTGTGTAAGAAAGAAGTTAAAAATAGGTGGAATATCTAGATGAAAATCTATTACGAATAAGGAATATGTTAATTAATTACCGTAAGCAGTAACTTCATAATGATCGGTGCGTAATAGAGGGATTGTACGAGTATCACCACGGACTGTTTCATATTCAGTTAATCCAATGTTTTTACCATACACGGAGATAATATCATTCTCAGCAATTACCTTTGTATATAATGTGCTAGGAATACCAACCATGACAACTTTATTATAATCGCTATCTATAGCTATACGTAACAGATAGAATCCATCCTGTTTTTGATTTTGTAGAACTTTCCCACTAAAAGTAATTTTTTGTCCTTTTTCAATCTCATCGTGATTCCATACAGCAAAATCTACTGTAGTATAATCTGCTGGATTAAAAGGTTCAGATGATGTAGCAGTTTGTGTTGAAGTGCTAGTTTGTGTTGAAGAAGTAGAAGTCGAGGTAGAACTCTCTTCATTTGAGGTTGAACTAGTTGTCATTTCAACCTCATCATCTTCGGCATCAGTGCTTGCTTGGTTCTGAGAACAAGCAGTGACGAAAACAGTAGATAGTAGCACTGCACTTGAAAGTAATAGTTTTTTCATATTAAACTCCTTTATCCTCATAAAGGGAACTTTATTAAATAATTCCTATGTAGTAATTTTAACATATTTTAGGTAAGACCACAATCTCTCTCCACTTTTTCTTTGACTCTCCTTACTTATTTTTCTAAAATAGTAGGTGTGTGAAGGGAGATTAATATGAAAAAAGGTTTGGTAATTTTGCTTTCTGCTTTGGTCTTGGCTTCGTGTGGTCGTCCTCAGAGGATGGTGACGCCTAAGAGTTCGGATACCAAGCAGACCAGCACTTCAGAAAAGAAACAGTCTGGTATGGACTTGAAAGCCATCAAGGCTAAGGACTACTCGAGTATCAAGGGGACTTGGATCGATGGGCGTGGCAATGAGCTGGTCTTTGATGACAAGGGCTTGGTCAGCGAGGATGCTGAGCTTGATGCATCGAGCTTTAAGCAGAAGGATCAGATCGCTGAGATGACGGTCAGTGCCAAGTCGGGTGTTGGAGGCTACGGTCTCTTGCTCCTTCCAAAAGGTCAGAAAGCGGGCAAAGACGATGCTTCGGATAAGTCCAAGGATCGGATCTGGGCTGGTCAGTCACCAGCTTATGGCGATGATGACAATTTCTACTATCGCAAGAAAGAGCAGCCGAAAGATCGGGAGCAAGTAGATACAGATGATAGCAGTAGTACGTATAAGACGAGTAAGGCCAAGAAGTGGAATACTCGATCGGATAGCGAGGTCAAGTCTTCGAAGAAGGCAGATCAGAATGATTATCCAGGCTACACCGCTGCTCAAGTTGAAGCTGCTCGTGTCTGGGCTTATGTGATCAAGAACGTGCCATCAGAGTTAAATATTTCAAATAGTGCAGCTGGAACAAAGATTTATAATGGTGGCTTAGGCGTTGATTATCCAAAAGATGTGCGTCATCTATTTGGTTCATATTCAGCTGAAGGAAATATCACCTATGCATCCAATGGTGATGGGACGGTGACGATCTACCCTGTACCAAGTCACTGGCAACAGTCTGCAGATGAACTCAATAGTGAAGAGTTTATGACGCAATTTACCCAAGGAATCTTGGATCATGCAGAGACGGTGACTTTGCCAGATGGGGATCCAGATATGATTCGTCAGATTCTTGCCGTACTGAAGTAAGAGAGAGAGTATGGTAGAATAATATTAAATGATAATTTTTAAACTGTTAAATATCTAAGTACTTATAAGATTATAAAATTAAAATTTTGGAATGTCTTTTACTGGAAGCTTTATCTAATTTTGGTCAATTACAGGTCATTTTCGACTTGTTAAAAATTAAAAGGAGGCAATCTATGAAAAAAACTATGTTTGCAACAATGACCATTCTCTCGCTATTTCTGTCATCGTGCGCGCAAAAAGAAGTGAAGAATGAAGACAAAAAAGAGCAGTCTACTGAACAGAGTGTAAAAGATTCTACAAAGGAAAGTAAAGAATCAGTGGTCAAAGGAATGAATCAAGCCCCTACCTCATTGGTTGGAAATGAAAAACCTAATGTAGTATTTGCTTATATGCTTCAAAATCAAATCAATGGCGAAATTGAGATGGGGAAAGTGTATTATAATGAAGAATATCTGGTCCTTGTCTTATCTGCATCAGAAAATATGCTATCTTTAGCAAATATAAATCCAAAAGATTATTGTAAGACGCTTTTTGATTTAAAAGAAGAGATAGTAAAGCAATACAATGCAACTCAAAACAAACCGAGCAGTATAAAACTTAAAATATATGATAAAGACGAGAAGCTCTTGGCAACGGAGGAAAATGGAGCGTTGGTGATTAAGTAACTAAATTTAGTCAACCATTTGTCGCCATCTACGTTTTACATTCTTCTCACGAATCCACATTTATTGTTTTTTTAAGCTGATCCTGTTACAATGATAGTACTCGGAAAAGACTGGGCTTCCAGCCTTTTTCATTTCACTTTAGAAAGGTCTTTTATGAAACGCAAATCGATTTTGTTTCTCTATTTACTCTTGCTAGCGATCGGCCTAGCCTATGAGACCCAGTCACTGACAGAAGGCTGGATGTCTGGTAGTCAGTACGGGATTGTGGGACTTTCTACCCTGATCCTTTTGGTTTATGCACTTCCTGCTGTTTGGGCTCTCTTTCATTTTGCTAAGAAGTGGAAGTTGTCATGGGTACCGGTGCTCTTTTCTCTACTAGGTGGAGGCTTTGTTGCCGGTTGGTTGTCTAGCTTTGCCAATACCTATTTCCATGACATGATTCAAGCGATCGCTCCAAATAGCGACTTTTGGAACCAGTACGAGAGTGCCATCGCTGCGCCACTCTTTGAGGAACCCTTTAAGTTGATTCCAATCTTCTTTGTCCTCTATTTGTTCAGTGTCCGTCGCATCAAGTCGATCTTCCTCTTGGCGATTGCCTCAGGTCTTGGTTTCCAGATCGTGGAGGATTTTGCCTATATCCGTCAGGATCTGCCGGAAGGTTTCTCTTACACGGTGTCAGGGATTCTCGGTCGTGTGGCCAATGCGCCCATGTCTCACTGGGTCTACACAGGACTTGTGATGCTGGGGCTCTTCCTAATTGTCCAAGCAAGCAGAGGACGCAAGGATCTACGTCTAGCAGGCTGGGGATACTTAGTAGCTGGGTTTGGACTCCATTTTGTTGGCAATTCACCCTTCTCACAAATTGTGACCGAGTTGCCGATTGCGATTCCAGTCTTGAATGCTACTGGGCTCTTCTTGATCTACCAAGCTTATCAAACCGTCGAGCGATTAGAACAAGGAAAATAAAAACAAAAAAAGAATGCGTATGTTTGCACACATACGCATTTTTGTTATTTACCAAGACAGAACTGGCTGAAGAGTTGGGTAATGAGCTCATCTGGAGCAGCATCCCCTGTGATTTCTCCGAGGATTTCCCAGGTGCGGGTGAGGTCGACTTGGAGCAGGTCGACCGGCATACCGAGAGCCAAGCCTTCGTTGACCGCTTGCAAACTTTCAACAGCTTTCTCGATGAGGGAGATGTGACGGGCATTAGAAAGATACGTCGCATCTTGCTCAACCAGCCCAGCATTTTCGAAGAAGAGGGCGTTGATCCGGTCTTCGATTTGATCGATGTTTTGATTTTTCAGAACGGAAATCTTGATATGATCTTCCGGCAGTTGGTCGATTTCGATCTTCTCTGGGAGGTCAACCTTGTTGAGGAGAATGATGCGGTTGCTGTCTTGAGAGATTTCAAGGAGTTGGCGATCTTGATCGGTCAGGGGTTCACTAGCATTGAGAACCAGAAGAACCAAATCAGCTTCCTTGAGGGCTTTTTTCGACCGTTCGACACCGATTTGCTCAACGATGTCTTCGGTTTCCCGGATACCAGCCGTATCGACTAGTTTGAGGGGAACGCCGTTGATGTTGACGTATTCCTCGATAACGTCACGTGTGGTTCCTTCGATATCGGTCACGATAGCTTTTTCTTCGCGAAGGAGATTATTGAGGAGGCTGGACTTGCCGACGTTTGGACGACCGATGATAGCAGTAGAGATCCCTTCACGCAAGATCTTGCCACGACGGGCAGTCTTGAGGAGGTTGGTCAAAAGAGCTTCAAACTCACTGGTCTTTTCACGGATGATCTCAGTGGTTGCTTCTTCGACATCATCGTACTCAGGATAGTCGATATTGACTTCGACCTGGGCCAGAGTATTGAGGATCTCTTGGCGCGTGTTGTTGATGAGGTCAGACAAGGAACCGTCCAACTGTTTGACTGCAATATTCATAGCCTTGTCGGTCTTGGCGCGGATAATGTCCATGACAGCTTCAGCTTGGGTTAAATCGACCCGACCGTTCAGAAAGGCCCGCTTGGTAAATTCCCCAGGTTCTGCCAGACGAGCGCCTTCACGGATCACCAATTGCAGGATTTCATTGGTCACTGCAATCCCGCCGTGGGTATTGATCTCGATAATGTCCTCGCGGGTGAAGGTCTTCGGCGAGCGCATAGCCCCCACCATGACTTCGTCGAGAATCTCGTCCTTATCTGGATCCACGATATGACCGTAGTTGAGCGTGTGACTAGCCACCTTGCTTAAATCTTTCCCTTTGAAGATCTTTTGCGCAATGGCAAAGCTGTCTGTCCCGCTCAAGCGGACAATCCCGATCGCCCCCTCACCGAGAGGAGTCGAGATGGCAGCGATGGTATCAAATTCTTTAGTAATCATGTCAATTCTCTTTTCCTGTAGATTCATCTCTATTCTATCGTAAAGTAAGCAGACGGGCAAGGTTTTGCTTTTAGAACTAAAAGTTGGAAAGGTTTTCAATTAATTAGTGAAATCTCTTACAGAATATGCTATACTGTAAGAGAATATAAAAGGAGGTCTATGATGGTAAACCTAAAAGAACAGGTAGGAATTAAGGCGGCTGAGTTTGTCAAAGACGGCATGATTGTCGGTCTCGGTACAGGGTCAACTGCTTATTATTTTGTGGCTGAATTGGGTCGTCGCATCAAAGAAGAAGGCTTGCAGATCACAGCTGTCACAACGTCGAGTGTGACCTATGATCAGGCTGAAAGTTTAGGCATCCCGCTCAAGGCCATCGACGATGTCGAAGTGGTCGATGTGACAGTAGATGGCGCAGATGAAGTGGATCCTCAATTAAACGGGATCAAAGGTGGCGGTGGGGCTCTCCTCATGGAAAAGATCGTCGCAACCAATTCAAAAGACTGCATTTGGATTGTGGATGAATCCAAACAAGTCGCAACCCTTGGGGCTTTCAAACTTCCAGTGGAAGTAGTGCAATACGGGGCTGAAAATCTCTTCCGTCATTTTGAGCAAAAAGGCTACCATCCTGCCTTCCGTCTTGCGGAAGATCAACGCTTTGTCACTGACCAAGGCAACTTTATCATTGACTTGGATCTCAAGGTGATTAAGGATACGGAAGCTTTGGCTAATGAACTAGATCACACCGTAGGCGTTGTAGAGCATGGTTTGTTCTTGAATATGATTTCAAAAGTGATTGTAGGGACACCAGATGGCCCTGTCATCATTGAAAAATAGAGAGTGGGACAGAAATCGGTTATTCGTTAGAATTCGATTTCGTCGTCCCACCTCTGCACAGTTGAGTAGGACTGTAAAAGCTGATGAAATCAGCGTAGTAGAGCCCACTCAACCACTGCGTCTTGCTCGACAATCCAAAAATAATTGAGAGGCTAGGACTTTTGTCCCAGCCTCGGATCAAACAACGGCTCTCTTCTTATAGGGATATGGTATAATATAGCTAGTTTAATAAAGGAAAGAGGCAGTATATGTCAAAATTTAAACGCATGCACTTAGTTGTGCTGGATTCAGTTGGGATCGGTGCTGCACCAGATGCCAATAACTTTGTCAATGCAGGAGTTCCAGATGGAGCATCTGATACTTTGGGACACATCTCTAAAACCGTCGGCTTGAATGTACCAAACATGGCGAAAATCGGTCTTGGAAATATTCCTCGTGAAGTGCCATTGAAGACTGTGCCAGCTGAAAGCAACCCAACTGGGTATGCGACAAAATTGCAAGAAGTCTCTCTTGGGAAAGACACCATGACTGGTCACTGGGAAATCATGGGGCTCAACATTACAGAACCTTTTGATACCTTCTGGAATGGTTTCCCTGAAGAAATTATTACAAAGATTGAAGAATTCTCAGGACGTAAGGTCATCCGTGAAGCTAACAAACCTTATTCTGGTACAGCGGTCATCGATGACTTTGGACCACGTCAAATGGAAACTGGTGAATTGATCATTTATACATCAGCAGATCCTGTCCTTCAAATCGCTGCTCACGAAGACATCATTCCTTTGGATGAACTCTACCGTATCTGTGAATACGCTCGTTCCATCACTTTGGAACGTCCAGCTCTTCTTGGTCGGATCATTGCGCGTCCTTATGTTGGGGAACCAGGCAACTTCACACGGACAGCCAACCGTCGTGACTTGGCTGTTTCACCATTTGCGCCAACTGTTTTGGACAAGTTGAACGAAGCTGGGATCGATACCTATGCAGTTGGTAAGATCAACGATATTTTCAATGGTGCTGGTATCAACCACGATATGGGCCACAACAAATCAAATAGCCACGGTATAGATACCTTGATTAAGACGATGGGACTTCCTGAGTTCCAAGAAGGGTTCTCATTTACCAACTTGGTAGACTTTGATGCTCTTTATGGTCACCGTCGCAATGCTCATGGTTACCGCGATTGCTTGCATGAGTTTGACGAACGCTTGCCAGAAATCATCGCTGCGATGCGTGAAGATGACCTCTTGATGATCACGGCAGACCACGGAAATGACCCAACTTACGCTGGTACAGACCATACGCGTGAATACATTCCATTCTTGGCTTATAGCCCATCCTTCAAGGGCAATGGTGTGATTCCAGTTGGACATTTCTCTGATATCTCTGCGACAATTGCAGAGAACTTTGGTGTTGAAAAAGCCATGATCGGTGAAAGCTTCTTAGACAAATTGAACTAAGATGACACGCTTCGCTCTCCTCGTAAGAGGGATCAATGTTGGCGGGAAAAACAAGGTCGTGATGGCAGAGCTTCGAGAGGAGCTCCAAACGATCGAGCTGGATGGGGTAGAGACCTACATCAATAGTGGCAATATCTTCTTTGAATCTGCTGGTTCTAAAGAAGAATTGGTGGATTTGCTGGGACATTTCTTTTGTGATCACTATCCCTTTATCCAGTCTTTTTCTCTCTTTTCAGCTGAGGACTATGCGCAAGATCTCGCTGCTTTACCAGCCTGGTGGCAGGAGGATCTGGCCCGCAAGGATGTTCTCTTTTACACAGAAGGCCTCAATCAGGATGCTATCTGGGAGCTGGTCTCCTCTTTTTCGCTCGGTGATGAAATCATCCATCGTGGGAATCTAGGGATTTACTGGGGCAAATACTCAGAAGAGACCTACACAAAGACCGCTTACCACAGACAAGTCCTCAAGATGCCGGATTACCGCCTGTTGACCATTCGCAATGCCAATACATTTGACAAAATTGGCCAATTTTTAAGGAAATCATAAAGGAGATATGCAATGACATTATTAGCAAAAATCAATGAAACAGCTGCTTTTTTGAAAGGCAAAGGAATGGAAGCACCTGAGTTTGGCTTGATCCTTGGATCAGGTCTTGGAGAATTGGCTGAAGAAATCGAAAATCCAGTCGTAGTAGACTACTCTGAAATTCCAAACTGGGGTCGTTCAACGGTTGTCGGCCATGCTGGTAAATTGGTCTACGGTGAGCTTGCTGGACGTAAGGTTTTGGCCCTTCAAGGACGTTTCCACTTCTACGAAGGAAACCCACTTGAAGTGGTAACTTTCCCAGTTCGTGTCATGAAAGTTTTGGGATGTGAAGGGGTTCTTGTTACCAACGCTGCTGGTGGTATCGGATATGGACCAGGTACTTTGATGGCTATCACAGACCACATCAATATGACTGGTCAAAACCCATTGATCGGTGAAAACTTGGATGACTTTGGTCCACGTTTCCCAGATATGTCTAAAGCTTACACACCTGAATACCGTGAGACAGCTCATAAAGTAGCTGACAAATTGGGTATCAAATTGGATGATGGGGTTTATATCGGTGTGACTGGTCCTACCTACGAAACTCCAGCTGAAATCCGTGCGTTTAAGACACTTGGCGCAGATGCTGTCGGAATGTCAACCGTTCCGGAAGTCATCATTGCAGCACACTCTGGTTTGAAGGTTCTTGGTATTTCATGTATTACCAACTTTGCGGCTGGTTTCCAAGAAGAGCTCAACCACGAAGAAGTGGTAGAAGTGACAGAGCGCG
>NZ_KV834615.1:0-14596 GCF_001837905.1 Streptococcus sp. HMSC076C09 | reverse complement strand
AGAAGTGGTAGAAGTGACAGAGCGCGTCAAAGGCGACTTCAAAGGATTGCTGAAAGCGATTCTTGCTGAACTCTAATCCAATGAAAGTACGACTCCAAAGTCTGCCCTACGGACTGAGGTTACTTCTAGCTACTTTATCCTTGGGAATAGGAACAGGTCTGGTCGGAATTGCCTGCCATTATCTACTAGAAGGGGTGCAAGGGCTGGCCTTTGGCCAAGCTACGTCAGATTTGCTCCAGCAATTTCAAGAAGCTGGAGTTCTCCGTAGATTTCTGGTCTTGTGTGTGACTGGGTGCTTCGCAGCTGGCTTCTGGTATGTCCTGCAAAAACGTTATAAGATCCTGTCTATTCGCCAGCAAATTGACCTAGCTGGAGACCGGGATCCAGCGCCCTTAGCCCACCTCCTTCATGCAGGGATGCAGGTGGCGATTGTCGGAGCAGGTGCATCGGTCGGAAAAGAAGGAGCCCCACGTGAGGTCGGGGCTCTTCTAGCTGGTTGCTTGGCGAAGGGATTCTCACTCGCTCTTAAAGAGCGAAAAGTCTTGATTGCCTGTGGGGCTGGAGCTGGTTTGGCTTCGGTTTATCAGGTTCCCTTTGCCAGTAGCTTGTTCGTCTTTGAGACCTTAGGACTTGCCTACAGTTGGCAGAACCTTCTACTGGTTTTGACCAGTACTTATCTGGCCACCTGGGTCGCTCAGCCTATTGTTGGTCAGGAGGCCATTTATCACCTGTCCGCAGTTTCATGGTCGGCTAGCAGCTTCTTACAGGCTATTGTGATTGCTTTCTTGGTCACTCCCATGGCTCTGGTCTTTGCTTTCCTCGCCAAGCGGGCTAGTCACAAACGGCGCAAGGATGGGACGATTCTTTGGGCTCTTCCTCTAGCCTTTCTAATGCTGGGGAGCCTAGTAGCCTTTTTCCCTATCTTTATGGGAAATGGCCAGGTACTAGCGCAAGCCCTCTTGTCTAGCCAGTCGATTCCTTATCTTCCACTGACTCTTGCAGTGAAGGGGCTTATGGTTTACCTCCTCTTGCGCAATGGTGCCTATGGAGGGACCTTGACACCATCATTTGCCTTAGGGATTGGATCTGGCTATCTAGTGACCTTGCTTTTGACAGTCCTTGGGATTCATCTGGATCCAGCTATAGGGATGTTACTTGGAGCTACAGTCTTTTTAGGGACGACCCTACAAGCTCCTCTGACAGCCATTGCCCTGAGCCTTGGATTTACAGGCCAAACTTGGAATTTGACTATTCCGCTGGTACTTGCGGCTGGTCTGTCATACGTGATTCGAAAGAGATGGGAGAAGAAATGATGAAGGTACATTTTGTACTGCATGAAACCTTTGAAGTGCCGGGCGCTTATCTAAAATGGGCACAGGAGCGTGGCCATCAAGTGACCACGACTAAAGTCTATGAGAATGAAACCTTACCAGAGTCAGTGGATGAGATTGACTTTTTGATCGTCATGGGAGGACCTCAATCGCCAGACGAAGATCGAAAAGCTTTTCCATACTACGATCCTCAGGCAGAGATCGACCTGATTCAAAAGGCCATGAAGGCAGATCGTTATATTGTTGGGGTCTGTCTTGGTGCTCAGCTCCTGTCTGTTGCTTATGGCGCGAACTATGAGCACAGTCCAGAACGTGAGATTGGTGTTTTTCCTGTGACCTTAACGCCTGAAGGACTCACAGATCCGCATGTCGGTGAGTTTGGAGCAACTCTTGAAACTGGTCATTGGCATGGTGATATGCCAGGATTGACAGAGGATGCTATCGTTCTTGCGACCAGTCAAGGTTGTCCACGTCAGATTATTCGCTTCAGTCCTAAACACTATGCCTTCCAAGCCCACCTGGAATTTGATCCAGAAGCAGTCGATCTCTTGATTGCTGCTGACGGTGAAGATCTTTTGGTAGAACAAAGTCAAAAACTGACCTTTGTTCAAAAACCTGAAGCCATTCGTGCTTACGATTATCGAGAAATGAATGCCAAACTCTACGCATTTTTGGATTCATTAACAAAATAAAAAAGAAAGGAAGGGTAGTTCGGGTTTGAAATTGAACCCGGGCAAGCCTTGACTTTCAAAACAATATTAAATTGAACCCGCCCTAAAAGCTGTGTGAAAAAGATTGATTGACTTGCAAGTCCATTACTTGCCGCGACAATCCCCTATTTTCACTTTGCTTATTATGGGCTTGGTATCTTATAGAAAGGTAGAGCATGTGTTCTAATTTGAACCCGAGCGGAAAGCTTTTCTAAACAAAAAATGAAAGGAAGGGCAGTTCGGGTTTGAATTGAACCCGGGCTAGAGGCTGTGTAAAAAAGATAAATCCTCCTAGATGCGAGGCATCTTTGTCGGATTTCCTATTTTTATTTTGCCTCTTTAACGCCTATTCTAAAAAATAAAAAAGAAAGGTAGAGCATGTGTTCTGATTTGAACACGAGCGGAAAGCTCGGAAAATAGATAATCTGACTGAGAAATCAGGATTTCTCGTCAGATTCCTAATTTTCAGTCGCTTTCTGGTCGCTCTTTGTATCATAAATTATGTCTATCCATATTGCTGCTAAGCAGGGTGAAATTGCTGATAAAATTCTTCTTCCTGGGGATCCTCTTCGTGCGAAATTTATTGCTGAGAATTTCCTTGAAGACGCTGTTTGTTTCAACGAAGTTCGTAACATGTTTGGTTACACAGGTACTTATAAAGGTCATCGTGTTTCTGTCATGGGTACTGGGATGGGGATGCCATCCATCTCTATCTATGCGCGTGAGTTGATTGTCGACTACGGCGTGAAGAAATTGATCCGTGTGGGAACGGCTGGTTCTTTGAATGAGGATGTCCATGTTCGTGAATTGGTCTTGGCACAAGCTGCTGCAACCAACTCAAACATCATCCGCAACGACTGGCCTCAATACGATTTCCCTCAAATCGCTAGCTTTGATTTGCTAGATAAGGCTTACCACATTGCCAAAGACCTTGGCATGACGACTCACGTCGGCAATGTCTTGTCATCAGATGTCTTCTATTCAAATTATGGTGAAAAGAACATCGAGCTTGGTAAATGGGGTGTGAAAGCTGTAGAAATGGAAGCAGCAGCCCTTTACTATCTTGCTGCTCAACACCATGTGGATGCCCTTGCTATCATGACTATTTCAGACAGTTTGGTCAATCCAGATGAGGACACAACTGCTGAAGAACGTCAAAATACTTTCACTGACATGATGAAAGTTGGTCTTGAGACCTTGATTGCAGACTAATGGCAAAATTCCTTCATGATGAATGGCTCTACGATCTCCAAAATTATCACTACAGCCGGGCTCTGCGCTCTATCAAACAGCAGGAAGAAGTACCGGATTTGTTGGTGAGCTTACTGCAGTTAATGGCGGAGCGTCGAGAGCTCAATATCCAACCCGTCATGAATCAAAAGTTGAGAACCGAGTTGCTAGAGGCGACTGGTTTTCAGCTTTTTTGGCATGAAGATCCAGAAGATGAACAGTTGGCCAACTACCTCTATGATCTCGAAGCGAAATTGCGAAATGAGCAGATTATTGACTTTGTTCGTGCCGTTAGCCCAGCTATCTATCGGACCTTTATGCGATTGATTCAGTTGAAAATTCCTGATATTACCAATTATATTCATAACTCCAAAGAATCGAGTTATGACCGTTGGAAGTTTGAGAGCCTTCATGCGTCCGCCAACCCTATCCTGCAGCAATTCCACAGCGAAAGTGTGGTCAATTCGTCCAGTTTGACGGAGTTGATTGTGCAGTTGGACTTGCCAGATAGCGTCAAAGTTGCGGCCCAACAATTGCGGGAGTTAGAAAAATCAGTTCGCAACCCCCTGGCCCACTTGATCAAGCCCTTTGATGAGGAAGAGCTTCATCGGACGACGGGTTTCTCTTCTCAGGATTTTATGAAGAATTTGATTGACCTTGCAAGCTACACAGGCATCCATTATGATCAAGTTAACTTTTATTTTGATCAGGCCAATGCTGTCATGGAAGAGCTACTAAAGGAGAAGTAGATGGATAAGATTGCTCAACTACAGGAGATGATTGATCAGAGTCAACGGATCGTGTTTTTCGGAGGGGCAGGAGTTTCCACGGAGTCAAATATTCCAGATTTTCGAAGTTCAGACGGTGTCTATAGTGTTCAGGTGGGGCGGCATTTGACAGCTGAGCAATTGGTCTCCCATACCATGTTTGAGCGCTATCCTGAGGACTTTTTCGACTTTTACAAGAAGTACTTGCTCTACCCTGATGCCAAGCCCAATGCTGCCCATCGGTATCTGGCTTGGCTGGAAGAGACTGGTAAGCTCATGGCAGTGGTGACGCAAAATATTGACAGTCTCCATGAAATGGCTGGTTCTAAAAACGTTTTGAAGCTCCATGGTAGTGCTGATCGCAATTACTGTACGGGTTGCCAGCGTTTTTATGATTTGGAAGCTTTTTTAGCTTTGGAAGGCCCGGTTCCACACTGTCTGGACTGTGGCAAGGTGGTCAAGCCTGATGTAACTCTTTATGAGGAACCTCTCGATATGGACGTCTTTAGTCAAGCTGCCCAAGCCATCCAAGAGGCTGATTTGCTGATTATTGGTGGTACCTCTCTTGTGGTCTACCCAGCAGCCAGTTTGATTCAGTATTTCCGAGGGAAGAAGCTGGTTGTCATCAATAAAACCAGTATCCCACAAGATAAGCAAGCAGACCTAGTTATCGAAGGAAAAATTGGCCAAGTATTTTCACAATTAAGACAATAAAAGAACACCTGAGGGAAGTGGAAATCCACTTGTTTCAGGTGTTTTTATGTCTACCTTTTGACTAGCGCTATATGAATGTATTTGATTATGATATAATGAAATAGATTTTGTCAAGGAGGCGTGCATGAAGAAGTTGAGGATGAAGAGAAAATTTGTATTTCTTGCTTTAGTGAGTCTGTTTATTGGCTACATCGGTCTTCGGTATTATATTAAGCCAGATTGGTTTGATTCAGAGTATACTTATCATAAGGTCTATCAATACAAAGTTAGTAAAATAAAACCACAGAAAAAGATTATCAAAGATATTAACATCGAAATTATCCATGATAAAAATGAGCAAAGGCCTACAGATGGAAAATGGAAAGAGACCATACGAACAGATATTGATAGATATCGTAATGACCCAATATTACATGTGACTTTTACTGATAACAGTAAGGCGGATATTCCCTTAAAAACAGATTCAATTGGTCCGTCATTTAGTTGGAAAAATTTGGATGATGAATTATATAAAAAATTATCGTCTCGTTTCCCGTTAGTAGAACCCATTGATGTTGTTCAATATCATTCTTTAGAATCTGTTCTAATGCTCTATCAGGGAGATACCTTATTTCGAATTCCAGAGAAACAAACAGTGATTCAATTCCAGGTGAAAAATCCAAATAATGGTAAGCTCCAAACTTACTATCAATATGGTTCAGAACCTAAATTTAATTATTTTCGACCAGTATTCTTTTTACAAAACAAAGCACACTTATATAATGAAAAACCAGAATTTTTTAATGCTTATAACCAATCTAGTAAAAAAAATTATTGGGATAGAGATTTCGAATTTAGACATGCTAATTTATCAATTTCGCAAGGGTATCGTTACTATCGTTTATTTTATTCCGATCGATTAAGCAATCAGCCGGTTGGAATTAGCCCTACGGGACATACATTTAAAACAACGATTACAGATACCTATATTTTACCAAATGAAGATCAGGATAGCGAGGGTGAAAAAGTTACTTCAAAATCGAAAACTTACACTGATCAAACTGAATACACGTATGAAATTCTTGACAGAAAAAAACCAAAAATCATAGTAGAATAATACAAGCTGGAGTTTAGTTTATTTCAATTCTAGAGTGAAACACTTCAACATTTTTATGGATTATATTTATATTAGGACAATAGGTTAGATTGTTCGGGTTTCTTCCTTATATTATAATGTATTAAATTTTCCTAGGAGGCGTGCATGAAGAAGTTAAAAAAGAAATTGCCACTTGTTTTAGTAGCTTTAGGATTATTCTTCTTTGGACTTTATCAATATTTGAAAAATTATGTTGATCCTGGTTTATTTGATAAGGACTATCAATATACCAGAGTTTATAACTACAAAGCAGAGAAGATCGAGCCCAAAAAAGCAAAAGTAAAAGAGATCAATCTTGAATTTATTTATTATGAAAAATCAGTGGTTCCTCAAGGGTTAACTTGGTCGGAAGAAACTCGGTCTGATCTTGGCCTTTTTAATGGTGGGGATGTCATTTTACATGCCACGTTAGAAGATGGTTCAAAAATTAGAATTCCCCTAGAAAAGACGATTCGAATGGGTCCAACCTTCAGTCGTAAATTACTATATGATAAAAAATTAGAACAAGAAATGCTCCGAAGATTTCCAAATGTGATCACAGAGAAAAATAGTGGTTTCAAAATTGCCTTTTTAGCTGGAATGATGTATGTAGGGGATACTCTCTATCAAGTTCCAGAAATAGAAGCTGTTACGCGTTTTGACCTAAAGAATCCAAAAAATGGAAAGTTACAAACTTATTATGAATATGGAAATTTGCCGGAGAAAACCAATACACCTGTGTTTTTAAAAACTAAAAAAGATGTGAATCAAGCAGACATGCAATCTTTTTATGATGATTACCATAACAGTTGGAAGGGTTACTGGGACAGGGGAGCCGATACCATTTCTAAAGAATTGTCAAATACCTATCAATATAAATTTTATTACGATACTTGGTATTATTCAGATTCTTTATCTAACCTTCCCATTAATATAAATCCTACAGGATCGAAATTTAAATTAACAGTTACCCGTACACAACTGATAAAGCGTGATCAAAATGATCGGATGAAAGTACGGACTACACAAAAGATCTATACAGAAAACAATAAAGAGGAGTATGAAAAAGAAGTCCTCAACGAACTGAGAAATTATTATGATGATAGTGAAAGAGCAAGAAAAAAATATTTCGTAAGTAAGAAACAAGAGGTTTCAATCTTGTTACTAGAGTCCATCTTTAGGAGGTGAAGAAGTTGGAAATTAAGAAGAAACATATCTACCTGGCTTTATTTGGTGTATTCATCGGTTATATTGCCCTACGTTATTATTTAAAACCTGAGTTATTTGAGCCAGGAGCGATTTATTATGATGTGTACAATTACAAAACCAGTAAAATTAAGCCACAGAAAAAGATTATCAAAGACATCAATTTCGAATTTATTCATGATGACATAGAAATGAAACCATCTAATGGACAATGGAAAGAATCTATCCGAACAGACATAGATGAATATGGTAGTCACAGAATATTACATGTGACCTTTACTGATAAAAGTAAAGCGGACATTCTTTTGATGTAGGATCAATTGGTCCTGCATTTAGCGAGAGAATTTTAGATAATGAACTTCTTACGAAACTATCTAACCGTTTTCCAAATCTAAAAAAGGTAGAACACAGGTATATTTATAGAACTGATTTAGTTTTAATGCTCTACCAAGGGGATACTTTGGTTCAAATACCAGAATATCCATATGAGATTAGATTTCAAGTTAGAAATCCAAAGAGTGGAAAACTACAAACTTACTACCAATATGGTACGGAACCAGAATTTACTTTTTTCCGCCCAGTATTCTTTCGGCAATCTGTTATGAATACAGCAGAAAGGAATCAAAGGTTTTTTGATGCTTATGATCAGTCAAAATCACACAATTATTGGGATACACGGTTTGATCATGGTGGAAATAGTTTAAATATTGGTCAAGAAAAATTTTCTGTTTATTTATTTTATTCTGATCGATTTACTAATCAACCGGTTGGAATTCGTATGACAGGAAATTCATTTAAAACTACTATAACAGATACATATATCATGAAAGACCGAAGCAAGAACATTAAAGGTTTTAGAGTTTTATCACAATCGAAAACATACACAGATAAAAATGAATACACAACTGAAATACTTAGTAAAAATGTTAACTAATTTCAGAAATTATGGATGTTGGAATGATTTTGTGAATACAAGTTGTTGACCCATATTGATTTCTAAATATAGAGATGACCATAAAAAATATCTGAGTGAAGATGAACACTCAGATATTTTTTATTTTTCAAACTTCACTTCCTCAAGCAAGTACTCGATGAATTTTTCTCCCATTTTTGAGAGGGCTGTTTTTTCATGTTTGATGTAGACCAGCTCGATCGGGTCTTCGATATCAAGGGGAATGGAGACGATGTTATTTCCGTTGAGATTGCTGTTGAGGATCCCAGTCGCAATGGTGTAGCCATCCAGACCAATCAAGAGATTAAAGAGGGTCGCCCGGTCACTGACAACGATGGATTTCTTATGATGCTCTTGAGAGAGAATCTCTTCTGAGAAGTAGAAGGAGTTGTGGGTTCCTTGGTCATAGCTAAGGTATGGGAAATCTTCCAGATCTGACAAGTGGACGATCTCCTTCTTGGCAAGAGGATTGGTCTTGCTGACAAAGATATGAGGTTGCGCTGTAAAGAGGTGGGTGGCAATCAGGTGATTATCATCCAGCATCTTAGAGAGGACATCTCGGTTGTAGCTATTCAAAAAGAGTACGCCAACTTCGCTTCGGAAATTCTTGACGTCATCGATGATCTCCCAAGTTCGCGTCTCCCGTAGGAAGAGCTCGTATTTTTCCATGTCGCTTTTCTTGAGGAGAGAAACGAAGGCCTCAACCACGAAGGCGTAGTGCTGTGAAGAGACACTGAAAAGCTCACGAGAACCCACGGGATTTTTATAGCGCTCGGATAAGAGGTCGATTTGCTCCACCACCTGGCGGGCATAAGAGAGGAACTCCATCCCATCGCGGGTCAAAGTGATCCCTTTAGGATTCCGGATAAAGATTTCAATTCCCATCTCATTTTCCAAGTCCTTGACGGCATTGGAAAGGCTAGGTTGCGTGATGAAGAGTTGTTTTGCGGCCTCATTCATAGAGCCGGTTTCGACGATTTTGATAATGTATTGTAATTGTTGTATTCTCATGCTTTTATTTTAACATAAAAGAGCGCGTTTTTCCCGTAAAATGTGGTCTTTCAAGGACTGTATCAGAGAATAACGCAGGCTGAGGTAGGTAATAGAAATTAGGCTAGATCAAATAGTTAAAAAATAGAAGATTGGAAACAAAATCTACATCTGGGGACTGATTTTGATGGAAAAATACAGTTTTGCCTTGCTGAAGGTAAGATCTGATTGATAGAATGGTAAAAAATTGATTGAGGAGATCTTATGAAAAAACTCGTTTCCTGGTATAAGAAAAAGGATAAGGAATTGGAAACCCATTTCACAGCTGGTCTGTTGCAGATCAATTTTGTGACCAATGCTCTGATTCTATTGGCCTTTTACATCTATTTGGTTATTAGTCAGTCGCTCTACGCAATAAAGGATCCATTCATTCAATTTAGTGTTTGGGAGGTCATTGCCTTCACCATGGAGATCTTTCCTTACGGTTTGACTCTGGCCCTCTTTGTCCCCAATATTTTTGTCATCATTTATGGGATTGGTCGGTGGTCTAGCCTCCAGTTCAAAGAATCTGAGGAAGAAGCTCTCGAAGATCCTGATTTGTTTGAAGATAGAATTCCAAAGGAAGGAGAAGGGACAAGAGAAGATGACGCATTCCTTATGAAAGAAAGGCAAGAATCACCTAGTCCTAAGCCTGTCAAAAAGAAAAAGCAACAGCCTACCATTGTTCTTTGGTTTGGACTCTTTGGTTGCTTTCTCGAAGCGATTTTCATTTACATCGTCAAGGATATGACCTTTTACGAATGGAATGAGCCTTTGATCAATTCTCAGAAACATGCTCTGATCTGGTCAGGTGCCTATCCAACCTTCTTCACCTTTGCTGCTCTCTCCTTACTAGCCTTGATCATCTATTCCTATCGGGATGCGAATTCACTCTCGCCGCTAGCGAACGTCTTCTGCATCAGTGGCATTCTAGGAGGAGTGGTTCTCCTCTTAGTTTTTGATAATCAACTGCAGGTAGCAAGTTTTCACACCTTTTTCTTACTGATCTATTCCATCCATCTCTTATGGGTTCGTATCAAGGAGTGGCAGGAAGATCGAACAGAGATAAGCTATAAGAATCGTCTACTTCAATGGTTGCACCAGCTCTTAAACAAGTCACGGAACTGGCCTTGGCTAGCGGTCCTTGTCGCTCTTCCAACTCTTGCTCTTGTTGTTTTCGTTCTCATGCTCTTTGGGCAGCAACCTGATTCCATGATCAAGGCCTGGACCAATACAGCAGACTGGGCCTTCTCACAAAAGATCCCTCCTCAGAATCTCATCATTGATGAGCACTATCTCTGTACGGTTGCGGCTGGTGGCCATGAAAATGTTGTCAAGCCCCAGCGGATGGGCGTGCGCCACGGTCATCCAGTCGTTGTCAATCGTCAGCTCTGTATTGCCAATGCCTTTGAGCAGGTGCTAGAAGAAAAGACGCCACGATTCCATCGCTTCTTGCGTCGCAATTACGACCGCTATGGCTATCCCTTTGCCAAACATATCAAGAAGAAATGGGCTATGGATGTCATTTACTATCTGATGAAGCCCCTGGAATGGATCTTCTTGTTGGTTCTCTACTTGGTCGATCGCAAGCCAGAAAACCGAATCGCTATGCAATACATCAAGCCGATTCCAGAAGATTTTGATCCCAAGAAAGTTTCCTAAGTCACCGATTTCTACTTGACAAGCGAGAAGAAGCGCGATATAATGAGACAAATTTAACCTTTAAGAGGTCCAGAGAGGCCTGCAAGGAAAGACAGAAAAAAGATCAGCGGACGGAGTCTAGCTGATCATTTGTGGGACCTTGCTTTTGCGAGGTCTTTTTTGCTGGAAGAAAGAAGAGGAAACCAATGGTCAGTGACAGTTGTAAAAAACGCTTTGGAAAAATCATGATGGAGGAGATGGAGCTAGTCGCTCAAGAAGAGATCGCTCCCCGCATCTATTCTATGATCTTAAAGGGGGAAATGGTGGAGCAGATGCTGCCAGGTCAATTCCTTCATATCCGCGTCCCTGATGGGTCCAAGCTCCTTCGCCGTCCGATTTCAATTTCTGAGATTGACCGTAAGACACAGACTTGTCGCTTGATCTACCGCATCGAAGGTGGGGGCACAACTATCTTTTCCCAATTGCCAATCGGTAGCAAACTCAGTGTCATGGGGCCTCAGGGAAATGGCTTTGATCTCACCGATCTGGGCCAAGGTCAGAAAGCCTTGATTATTGGAGGTGGGATCGGTGTTCCTCCTTTGGTCCAAGTGGCCAAACAACTCCATGAGCAAGGCGTGGAAGTTGAAGTGGTTATCGGCTTTGCGACCAAAGAAGCCGTCATTTTGGAAGAAGAGCTTTCTCAGGTTGCACATGTCACTGTAACGACAGACGATGGGACTTATGGCACTAAGGGCTATGTTTCTACGGTCATTGATCAGATGGACCAGAAGTTTGACGCTATCTATTCTTGTGGAGCACCTGGCATGCTCAAATATGTCAATACCAAATTCCATGACCATCCCCGCGCCTACATTTCCATGGAATCCCGTATGGCTTGTGGGATGGGGGCTTGCTATGCCTGTGTAGTGCATCTGGAAAATGAAAGCCAAGCAGCCAATAAGCGCGTGTGTGAAGACGGACCGGTTTTTGAAACCGGTACGATTGTGATGTAGGAGGACCTTATGACAGCAAATCGACTAGCCGTATCCTTACCCGGTTTAGACTTGAAAAACCCTATTATTCCGGCATCTGGCTGTTTTGGTTTCGGTCAGGAATATGCTAAATACTATGACTTAGACCTGCTTGGATCTATCATGATCAAGGCGACAACTGCGGAGGCTCGCTTCGGAAATCCGACGCCACGTGTCGCCGAGACGCCTGCAGGCATGCTCAATGCCATTGGGCTCCAAAATCCAGGGGTAGATGTGGTCCTAGCAGAGAAACTCCCTTGGTTGGCCCAACATTATCCAGAGCTTCCAATTATTGCCAATGTAGCCGGCTTCTCCAACGAAGAGTATGCGACGGTATCTGGCAAGATCTCGCAAGCCCCAAATGTCATGGCCATTGAACTCAATATCTCTTGTCCAAATGTAGACCATGGGAATAATGGTCTCTTAATCGGGCAAGTTCCTGAGTTAGCCTATGCGGCTGTGAAAGCAGCGGTAGAAGCGTCCTCAGTCCCTGTTTATGTCAAGTTAACGCCTAGTGTAGCAGACATCACGCAGGTCGCAAAAGCAGTAGAGGATGCAGGAGCGACTGGCTTAACCATGATCAATACCTTGGTCGGCATGCGCTTTGACCTCAAGACTGGTAAGCCCATCATTGCCAATGGAACCGGAGGTATGTCGGGACCAGCCGTTTTCCCAGTTGCTTTGAAACTCATCCGTCAGGTTGCCCAATCCACTAAACTTCCGATTATCGGAATGGGAGGTGTGGATTCAGCCGAAGCAGCCATTGAAATGATGATTGCAGGGGCTTCTGCGATTGGTGTTGGAACCGCTAATTTCACCGATCCTTATGCTTGTCCAACCATCATCGAAGATCTGCCACAGGTCATGGATCGCTATGGTATTGACACCCTTGAGAACTTCCGTAAACATGTACGGGAAAATCTACTGTAAATCCTTGACTTTTCCCAAATATCGTACTACAATAAATAAAAACCTTTAAAGCAGTCCAGAGAGGCTCCTAAGGTCTAGACGGTGAATCATGGTAGTTGTTCCTACCTAATTTTCGTGTAACCTTGCCTCGGGCAAGGTTTTTTTGTAGACAAAATGATCAATCAAAAAAGGAGTAATCCATGCGTGAAGAACGTCCTATTATCGCCCTTGACTTCCCAGCTTTCGAGGATGTCAAACACTTTTTAGAGCATTTTCCAGAAGACGAAAAATTATTTGTAAAAATCGGAATGGAATTTTTCTATGCAGTTGGTCCTGAAATTGTACATTACCTCAAAGGGCTTGGACACAGTATTTTCCTTGATTTAAAATTGCATGATATCCCAAATACAGTCAAATCAGCCATGTCCGTACTGGGAACTTTCGGAGTAGATATGGTGACGGTCCACGCAGCCGGTGGTGTAGAGATGATGCGCGAAGCCAAGGCAGCTCTTGGTGAAGGAGCTAAATTGGTAGCCGTGACCCAGTTGACTTCTACAAGTGAAGAAGACATGCGTGATTGCCAAAACATCCAAACAACGGTCCAAGAATCAGTAGTCAATTATGCTCGCAAGGCCCAAGAAGCTGGCTTGGATGGCGTTGTCTGTTCAGCCCATGAAGTAGCCTTGATCAAGGATGCCACTTCATCAGACTTTGTCTGTGTAACACCAGGGATTCGTCCTGCTGGAGCTGAAATCGGCGACCAAAAACGGGTCATGACCCCACAAGAAGCTCATAAAATTGGCTCTGACTATATTGTCGTTGGACGCCCAATCATCCAAGCAGAAAACCCATGGGACGCTTACCATGAAATTAAGAGACAGTGGAATAGTTAAGAACGTCTAAGAAGCTGTGCTTCAAGACGTTCTACGGGAAGCCCGATAGGGCCTTCCTTAAACTATTCACTAGATTTAGAGGATAAAAATAATCGTTTTATCCTTTAAATCGTCGGAACACTTATCGCTACTAAAAGTGAAACTTTTGTAGCTCTACGGGAAGTCCTATGGGACTTCCCTAACGCATTCACTAGATCACAGAAGAGAAAATGATCGTTTCTCTTCTGTGATCGTCGGAAGACTAATCGCCAGTAAAAGTAAAACTTTTGTAGCTCTACGGGAAGTCCTACGGGACCTTTCCTAACGCATTCACTAACCTGTAATGTTGTTGTTTGAATCAATTATTGATTTAATTCGTATATGATTAAAATCGTAATAAAGGAGTCGTCATGTCATTAGCTAAAGA
Organism: Streptococcus sp. HMSC076C09; assembly: GCF_001837905.1. NCBI lineage: Bacteria > Bacillati > Bacillota > Bacilli > Lactobacillales > Streptococcaceae > Streptococcus > Streptococcus sp. HMSC076C09. Next base: position 663 of record NZ_KV834615.1, on the reverse strand, counting down.
TATTGCTAGCCATCTTTTGAAAATCGAAGCGGTTTATTTGAAACCAGAAGAACCTTTTACTTGGGCATCTGGGATCAAGTCCCCTATTTATACAGATAACCGTGTAACCCTCGCTTATCCTGAAACTCGTACCTTGATCGAAAATGGATTTGTAGATAAAATCAAGGAAGCTTTCCCTGAAGTAGAAGTAATTGCAGGGACAGCAACTGCAGGGATTCCTCACGGAGCCATTATTGCGGACAAGATGAATTTGCCATTTGCCTACATCCGTAGCAAACCAAAAGACCATGGTGCTGGAAACCAAATCGAAGGCCGTGTACCTCAAGGTCAAAAGATGGTCGTAGTGGAAGATTTGATTTCTACTGGTGGATCTGTCTTGGATGCTGTCGCAGCTGCCAAGCGTGAAGGAGCGGACGTTCTTGGTGTCGTAGCTATCTTCACCTACCAATTGGAGAAAGCCGATAAGAAATTTGCGGAAGCTGGCGTTCAACTTGAAACCTTGTCTAACTATACAGAATTGATTCATTTGGCAGAAGAACAAGGTTACATCACCTCTGAAGGTTTAGAGTTGTTGCACCGTTTCAAGGAAAACCAAGAAACTTGGCAAAATAAATAATAGGACGGAAGCGTGAACTGCACCCCAAAAGTTAGACAGAAAAAATC
>NZ_KV834614.1:0-239 GCF_001837905.1 Streptococcus sp. HMSC076C09 | reverse complement strand
ATGGGAGTTAACGGGATCGAACCGCTGACCCTCTGCTTGTAAGGCAGATGCTCTCCCAGCTGAGCTAAACTCCCAAATGGTCGTTTAACTCACTGGATCCCTGTCGTGCACTGACTTACGTCAGTTTCGACAAAGTCGAACTTGCGTTCTCCTTAGCTGAGCTAAACTCCCAAATGAGCCTAGTATCTACTAGGCTCAATCTCTTGCTAAGCGACTACCTTATCTCACAGGGGGCAACC
>NZ_KV834613.1:0-228 GCF_001837905.1 Streptococcus sp. HMSC076C09 | reverse complement strand
TATGATGAATATGCAAAACTTAATTTAAGATTCTTTAGGTCTTGATATCATTAGAAATCTTGATTTTAAAGGCTTTAGAGTTCAAAAAAATTAACGATATTCAATAATAGTAGGATTTGGACTTCCCAATCTAGTGACAATATCATTTAACAGTGAATTATATATTCCTCTATTTTGTAGCTATATTCTTTTAAAAGTCCCCGTGAATAAATTTTTTTATTTTTTGAA
>NZ_KV834612.1:0-2500 GCF_001837905.1 Streptococcus sp. HMSC076C09 | reverse complement strand
GGATGGACCCCTCACCCAAACAGTGCTCTACCTCCAAGAATCTTAATGTCGACGCTAGCCCTAAAGCTATTTCGGAGAGAACCAGCTATCTCCAAGTTCGTTTGGAATTTCTCCGCTACCCACAAGTCATCCAAGCACTTTTCAACGTGCCCTGGTTCGGTCCTCCAGTGAGTTTTACCTCACCTTCAACCTGCTCATGGGTAGGTCACATGGTTTCGGGTCTACGACATAATACTAATCCGCCCTATTCAGACTCGGTTTCCCTACGGCTCCGTCTCTTCAACTTAACCTCGCATCATATCGTAACTCGCCGGTTCATTCTACAAAAGGCACGCTCTCACCCATTAACGGGCTCGAACTTGTTGTAGGCACACGGTTTCAGGTTCTATTTCACTCCCCTCCCGGGGTGCTTTTCACCTTTCCCTCACGGTACTGGTTCACTATCGGTCACTAGAGAGTATTTAGGGTTGGGAGATGGTCCTCCCAGATTCCGACGGGATTTCTCGTGTCCCGCCGTACTCAGGATACTGCTAGGTATAAAGACTATTTCGAATACGAGGCTCTTACTCTCTTTGGCTGACCTTCCCATGTCATTCTTCTATAATCTTTAAGTCCACATTGCAGTCCTACAACCCCGAAGAGTAAACTCTTCGGTTTGCCCTCCTGCCGTTTCGCTCGCCGCTACTCAGGCAATCGCTTTTGCTTTCTCTTCCTGCAGCTACTTAGATGTTTCAGTTCACTGCGTCTTCCTCTACCTATCCTTAACAGATAGGAGTACTAGCCATTAGCTAGTGGGTTCCCCCATTCGGACATCTCTGGATCGTCGCTTACTTACAGCTCCCCAAAGCATTTCGTCGTTTGTCACGTCCTTCTTCGGCTTCTAGTGCCAAGGCATCCACCGTGCGCCCTTATTAACTTAACCTTATTTTTGGTCTTACGACCTAAACTCTTTAAATATTTACAGCGTTTCGGTTTATTTTCTTGTTACTATTTGATATAGATATTCAATTTTCAATGTTCAATCTTAACACCCTTACAGTGTTAATGGAGCCTAGCGGGATCGAACCGCTGACCTCCTGCGTGCAAAGCAGGCGCTCTCCCAGCTGAGCTAAGGCCCCACAAGACCTCTCAAAACTAAACAAGACCAACGTACAGGTTTCCATTTCCTTAGAAAGGAGGTGATCCAGCCGCACCTTCCGATACGGCTACCTTGTTACGACTTCACCCCAATCATCTATCCCACCTTAGGCGGCTGGCTCCAAATGGTTACCTCACCGACTTCGGGTGTTACAAACTCTCGTGGTGTGACGGGCGGTGTGTACAAGGCCCGGGAACGTATTCACCGCGGCGTGCTGATCCGCGATTACTAGCGATTCCGACTTCATGTAGGCGAGTTGCAGCCTACAATCCGAACTGAGACTGGCTTTAAGAGATTAGCTTGCCGTCACCGACTCGCGACTCGTTGTACCAGCCATTGTAGCACGTGTGTAGCCCAGGTCATAAGGGGCATGATGATTTGACGTCATCCCCACCTTCCTCCGGTTTATTACCGGCAGTCTCGCTAGAGTGCCCAACTGAATGATGGCAACTAACAATAGGGGTTGCGCTCGTTGCGGGACTTAACCCAACATCTCACGACACGAGCTGACGACAACCATGCACCACCTGTCACCTCTGTCCCGAAGGAAAACTCTATCTCTAGAGCGGTCAGAGGGATGTCAAGACCTGGTAAGGTTCTTCGCGTTGCTTCGAATTAAACCACATGCTCCACCGCTTGTGCGGGCCCCCGTCAATTCCTTTGAGTTTCAACCTTGCGGTCGTACTCCCCAGGCGGAGTGCTTAATGCGTTAGCTGCGGCACTGAGTCCCGGAAAGGACCCAACACCTAGCACTCATCGTTTACGGCGTGGACTACCAGGGTATCTAATCCTGTTTGCTCCCCACGCTTTCGAGCCTCAGCGTCAGTTACAGACCAGAGAGCCGCTTTCGCCACCGGTGTTCCTCCATATATCTACGCATTTCACCGCTACACATGGAATTCCACTCTCCCCTTCTGCACTCAAGTTAAACAGTTTCCAAAGCGTACTATGGTTAAGCCACAGCCTTTAACTTCAGACTTATCTAACCGCCTGCGCTCGCTTTACGCCCAATAAATCCGGATAACGCTCGGGACCTACGTATTACCGCGGCTGCTGGCACGTAGTTAGCCGTCCCTTTCTGGTAAGTTACCGTCACAGTGTGAACTTTCCACTCTCACACTCGTTCTTCTCTTACAACAGAGCTTTACGATCCGAAAACCTTCTTCACTCACGCGGCGTTGCTCGGTCAGGGTTGCCCCCATTGCCGAAGATTCCCTACTGCTGCCTCCCGTAGGAGTCTGGGCCGTGTCTCAGTCCCAGTGTGGCCGATCACCCTCTCAGGTCGGCTATGTATCGTTGCCTTGGTGAGCCGTTACCTCACCAACTAGCTAATACAACGCAGGTCCATCTCTTAGTGATGCA
>NZ_KV834611.1:0-992 GCF_001837905.1 Streptococcus sp. HMSC076C09 | reverse complement strand
AACTGAATTAGAAGCATAAAGTACATTCTTTAAAAAGTGTACTTTATTTTTATTTTGTACATTATTCTGGGGTGGTATTTTGTATGTTTTCTAGTACATAACATCCTCAAATCTAAGAAATCGATTTGTACATTATTTTCAATGATAATCAATGTATAATAAAAAATTTAAAGTTCAAATTCTGGAACTAGTTTCACACACAATAAATTGAATTCTAACAAAAACAATAATATAATGAGGCTGGATGGGGGAGGCCTATCCAGTAAAATGTAAAGATTTTAAAGAAGAAAACAGCTTATTAGCATACTCTTAATAAATAAAAAAGAAAGTAGGTCTTAAAATGACTAAAAAAATTTTACCTTTAACATTAACTATTTTGACTGTGGGATTAATTTCATATGCTTTATTAAACCCTGTTGTTGCCAATTCTTTAGGAAGTGGCCAAAAAGAAAATCAAACAATTGAAATTTATAAGGAACTTCTAAAAAATAAGTCTGAAAAAGAAATTAATGAATATTTCTCAAATCTACCCGATGACCAACTAATTATTGCGGACAAGGCCGGTGGTTTTACAACTAGTTCAACAGATGATTACAGTAGTCCAGTTGAAACTATTGATAAAGATGGCAATAGAGAAGTAAAATCATTCCAAGATAAAACTGTTTCAGCAACTATCGGTGAAATTAAAGAAGCATTAAAGAATAACTAGAGAGTACGCGAAATATGCCAGATTATAAGAGTTCTATTTATATGTAGAACTCTTTTTCTGATTAGCTTAATTTTACAAATTGAGGTATAAGAAAATGTACAATTGAAAAAATTTCCAGTTTTTTTTTAATCACTATCTCAGATGACAATTCAATCAAAATATGATATAATACAGAAAAAGTAAAAATAACAAAAGTAACTTACAAAAGTAAAAGAAAAAAAGTAAATAGATAGCCACGGCGGATATTCCTTTCATCGTTTAGAAGGAGTTGCTGTGGTTATCG
>NZ_KV834610.1:0-318 GCF_001837905.1 Streptococcus sp. HMSC076C09 | reverse complement strand
GATGGAAAATCCTTGGATAGATACTACTTCGGAAATATATAATGGTGAAAAGATAATCGTTGCTACTGCGGACCTGAAGTATATTAAAAAGCTATTAAATTCAAAAAAATATCCCCCAGTAGATAAAGTAGACGATGATGCTAATGAAGAAACAAAGAAAGCAGCCAAAGAAAAATACAAACTCCGACTAAATGTTTATCCTCAACATTTTGTTGGTGATATAGATAATGCAGAAATTATAATTTTAAGTTTAAACCCAGGATACAGCACAGAATATTATGATGCTTATAAAAACAGCACTAATAAAAACGGCACTAA
>NZ_KV834609.1:0-244 GCF_001837905.1 Streptococcus sp. HMSC076C09 | reverse complement strand
CGTTCCCTTCAGCCGGACTTGGGTAATCCTCCAAGATAACAATGGACCTTGTAGGACTTGAACCTACGACCACTCGGTTATGAGCCGAGAGCTCTAACCAGCTGAGCTAAAGGTCCAACAAGATCAACAATATAGCGGCGAAGGGGATCGAACCCCCGACCTCCCGGGTATGAACCGGACGCTCTAGCCAGCTGAGCTACACCGCCATAATATCGGGAAGACAGGATTCGAACCTGCGACACCT
>NZ_KV834608.1:0-5541 GCF_001837905.1 Streptococcus sp. HMSC076C09 | reverse complement strand
TTCCGAAGTAGTATCTATCCAAGGATTTTCCATCGCAATAACCTCTATTTCATATTTATAGCACTATTTTAACACAAATTTGAATGTTACTTCTAATTAAATATTATTAATTAATGATATAATTGAAGTGCAATTTCAATTAAATGAGGAAGTGTTTCTATGAATTTTTAAAATAAAAACAAAATGTAATCATCTGACAACTATTTGTCCGTCTATTAAAATTTTATACAAATAACTTTGGGAGAAAATATATGGAAAAAGAAATTCAAACTCTAATTGACAAATATCTTTTAAGTAAAGATATTTACGAAACTCCTTTGTACGATGAGACATCTACTAGAATTGATTTTTTAAATAAATTATTTGAAATCTTTGGTTGGGATGTCGATAATCAAAAATTATTGCCAGAAAATTTACGAGAAGTAATACATGAAGCTTCAGTTAAAGTTGAAGAAGATGAAGTAATAAAGAAAAAGAAACCAGATTACATGTTTCAAATTCAAGGGAGAAGCGTCTTTTTTGTTGAAGCAAAAAAGCCATCTGTCGATATAAGTAATTCTCAAAAATCGGTTTTTCAACTAAGAAGGTATGGTTGGAGTGCTGGAATGGAGTACTCAATTCTTACTAATTTCAAAGAAATGGCAATTTACGATTGTAAAGTAAAACCAAATGCAACAGATGATATTCATGTTGCACGAATAGCAAAATTTAACTTTACTGAATATGTTGATAAGCTAGATTCAATCTCTTACTATTTAAAAAAAGATATAGTTGAAGAAAATAAATTTGATTTATCAAACAGTAGAGAGTTCAGTTCTTTCGATTCTTATTTTTTAAATCAGATTAAAAGTTGGAGACTTTCGCTTGCACAAAACATTAAAAAAAATAATGATATTGTAGATATTGAAGATTTTAATGTTTTTATACAACGTCTTATTAACAAGATACTATTTCTAAGAATATGTGAAGACACCAATCTTGAAGACTATGAACAACTTCAAAAACTTAATAATATAAGTGAATTAGAAGGATTATTTGCTAACGCAGATAAAAAGTATAATTCTGGTATTTTTCATTTATTAGACGAAAATTCGTATACTGTGGATTTTGATATTATAAAAAAAATTTTTAATGATTTATACTATCCTCTTAGTCCGTATGATTTTTCTGTAATTCCACCATCAATTTTAGCGAAAGTTTACGATGTATTTCTTTCAGAACGGTTCGAGTTCATAAATAAAGATATTGAATTAGTTACGAAACATGAAGTGGTTGATTTTTTAGGCGCAGTATCAACTCCAAAAGATATAGCTGATTTAATTGTTAAAGAATCTTTTCAAATACGCTCTCAGGAAAGTGAAATAACTTTAAAAGATTTTAAGGTAGCAGATATTTGTTGCGGTTCAGGAGTTTTCTTATTGTCTGCTTATGAGTATTTACAAAATTATGTTTATGAAGATGCTATCAAAAATCCAAAACAATCAGTCAAAGCTGGTATCTTAGTTCAAGAAAATGATTCATATAAGCTATCGTTTAACGTAAAAAAAGAATTATTAACAGACACGATCTATGGAGTTGACATAGATTTAAGTGCGGTTGAAGTTTGTAAGTTCTCTTTATTACTTTCTTGTCTAAGAGATATAAGCTTCACTGAATTTTCTCAAATAAGACAAGAAGCTTTATTACCAAATTTGGATGATAATATAAAATTTGGTAATTCTTTGGTTGATGATAAATTTTACGATTATTATTCTGATTCTGGTAGCTCAGCTAATATTATTGATGTAATAGGAAATATCTCGCCATTTGATTTTAATACTGAATTTGGAGAAGGAGTTAAATTTGATTTATTAATTGGTAATCCTCCATATACAAGGACACAAACCTTATCAAAATACTCTCCAATAGAATACAATTATTATAAATCTGATTTTTCTTATTATAAAAGTTCTAAAATTTCATCTCTTGATAAATATCACTTATTTGTAGAAAGAGGCTTATATTTACTTAAAGATAATTCAGGGGTTTTGGGTTATATTATTCCGAATAGATTTATTAAAGAAAAAAATCAATCCAAATTTCGGAACATCCTTTTTGAAGAGAGGTGTGTTAATAAGATAATTAATTATAATGAAATACAGTTGTTTCCTAATGTTTCTGCATACTCTTGTTTAGTATTTCTTACTTCAAAGAAGAATATACAGACCGAATATATTTCACTATCTCTAAAGCAACAAATTCCGATAAACGAACAGATTAAATTAAGTGTATTTTACAATACAAAAAGTTTAACTGATAAACCGTGGCAGCTTTTCAGTGAATCAAATAGACAACTATTAGAAAATACTTCAGATACAGATAAATTTTGTAATTTGGAAGACTTAGTTAATATAAGTGTAGGATTACAAACAAGTTTGGACAAAGTATTCATAATCGAAGCAACGTCAAGTGATGATGACTACTATTATTTTTCAAATAATGGTGTTAATTATAAAATTGAGAAAGAGATTGTTAAGCCAGCTATTTACAAACTTACTATACAAAAATATAAGAAAATTAAATCAAATAGAATCATTATCTTCCCTTATAAAAAAGTGGATTCTAAAATGCAGTTAATTGATATAGACGAGCTGAAAACTAAATACCCTGAATGTTATAAATATCTCTCAAAATTTAAAAAAGAATTAAAAGAAAGAAACATTCAACCCTTAAAAGATATAAATAAAGAATGGTATAAATATGGGAGACAACAAAGCATCAGTAATTTTAATGAAGGTGAAATGTTAATTTGGTCTGTTCTAACTTTAAAATCAAATTTTGTTTATTCTAAGCAACCAATATTATTTACTGGGGGAGGTCAAGGACCTTATTATGGACTCAAATCAAAAAATGATGAATATTCTGTAAAATATATTCAAGCAATATTGAACTCTCCATTTATAAGTAATCTAATTGAAGAAAGTAGCGTTTATTATGAGGGGGGGTATTATAGTGCAGGCAAACAATACCTTGAAAAAATCCCTATAAGGAAAATAGATTTTAATTTGGTGGAAGAAATAAATATTTATGATACAATATTAAATACAATTGAAGAGTTAGAGGCTTTTTCAGAAAGTCTAGAAAAAACTAGTTCAGCCTCTAAAAAAATTAACATAGAAAGACAAATTGCTTTTAAAGAGAAAAAATTAAATTCTTTAATCGAAACTCTTTATGGAATAAAATAAATAATGAGAGAAACTTTAAATAGTAAAAAAAATCGAGGTGGATATTACACACCTAAAAAATTAACCGATTTTATTTCTAAATGGGCTATAGAAAAACCTAGCGACAAAGTGTTGGAACCAAGCGCAGGTGATGGGGGATTTGTGAATTCTGCCTATGAAGTATTTAAAAGTATGGATGATAAATTTTGTACTGAACAATGTTTAGCTATCGAATATAATGAATTTGAGGCATCAAAAATAGATCAGACAAAAGCAAAAGTAGTTAATTCAGACTTTTTTAAATATTTTCAAGCAGAACTTCAAAATAAAGAAACTTTTGATGTCATTTTGGGAAATCCCCCTTTTATTAGATATCAATCCATCGATAGGGATGTGAGTGATAGGGCATTTGATTCCATGAAATACTACGGATTTACACCTAACAAAATGACAAATTTATGGGCCCCATTTTTATTGTTATCCTCCGAGTTGATTACTGATGGGGGTAGATTAGGTATGGTAATTCCAGCTGAGTTACTTCAAGTAGATTATGCTGCAGATATTAGATCTTATCTACTTGAAAAATTTCAAGAGCTTACTTTAATTTCTTTTAATGACAATTTATTTGAAGGTGCACAGCAAGAAGTAGTGGTACTGTTAGGAAAAACTAGATCAGAAAATAAAGGATTTAGATTCATTGAATTAGATAGTTTAAACGATCTAGATTCTTTTGACATAAATGATGATGTACCACTAATAAAGGATGTCGAAGTTTCTAGAGATAAGTGGTTGAAATATTTTTTAAAGCCTAGTGAATTAAGTAATTTTAAATTAGCGATTTCACATAAAGATTTACATAGCTTTAATGATATTGCTGAGGTAAATGTTGGGATTGTAACGGGACAAAACGAGTTCTTTGTTGTAAATAAACAAACTGTTGAATCTTTTGAATTAGAAAGTAATAGTTTAACTGATATAATTAGTAGAGCTGAACAACTCAAAGGGATAGAACTTAATAAATCTAGACTACAGGAATTGTACAAAGATAACAAAAAAGTAAAAATGTTTATCCCCAAAACAGTTCTAAGTGACAATGAAAAGAACTATGTACTTTTCGGAGAATCAAATGGGTATCATTTAGGATATAAGACTCGAATTCGCAAAGAATGGTACAGAGTCCCACTTACTTGGTTTCCAGAAGCATTCTTTTTACGTCAAGTACATGAGTATCCTAAAATAGTAGTAAACAACACAAAAGCTGTAAACACAGATACTCTTCATAAAGTTAGAGCAAAAGATGGTTTTGATATTTATAATATATCTCTGTCTTTCTTAAATTCACTCACTTTGCTCCAATGTGAACTATCTGGACGAAGCTATGGAGGAGGGGTGCTCACGTTTGAACCAGGTGAGGTACGTTCCATAAAACTACCATATTATCAATTCAACGATTCTGAAAAAAAAGTTCTAATCAATTTGCTTGAAGACTCTAAGTTTCAACAAGCGGTTGATATTATTGATAATATCATTCTAAAGGACAAATTAAATTTTTCCGAACAAGAAATTTTTAAATTTAAATCAGGTTGGCAAAGATTAAAATCTAGACGCTTAAACAGAAAAAAACGATTATAAAGAATTTAAAACCTTTTTTAACATGAAGTAAATCAAAGAATTTTTTAAAAAATAAAAACGCATGGTATCAGATACTAAAAACTGACACTATGCGTTTTATTATCGAAATATTTAAATTTCAGATTAATTTATCATATTATTTTTTTCTCCACTCGATCTTTATTCAAACGGAAATGGTTTATATCCTTATCAGTATTTCTCAATAGGTGTAAAATGCCCTACAATCTTTCCAATAATCCAAGGGTTTTCTTCGTATGGAGCATAAATATCATCATACTTCTTGTTTATTGAAGCAAGTCGTAGGTAGGTTTTATGAAGATACACTTTTTTACATAGGTTTGATTGTTAAACTCCACTGCATAAATAGGTTTTATAACTGAAAAGATCAACAACTTTGTTGTCGGATTTTTCCTGTTCTTCAGGTAATTCTGATGAATATACGACAACTTTAAAATCAAACAAGCTAAAAACACTATAAAATCATTAAATTGATATTAAAGTGTATTTTATTGTCAAAATGTACGATTGAAAAAAACTCCAGTTTTTCTAAAATCACTATCTCAGATGACTATTCAATCAAAATATGATATAATACAGAAAAAGTAAAAATAATAAAAGTAACTTACAAAAGTAAAAGAAAAAAGGTAAATAGATAGCCACAGCAGATATTCATTTCATCGTTTAGAAGGAGTTGCTGTGGTTATCG
>NZ_KV834607.1:0-381 GCF_001837905.1 Streptococcus sp. HMSC076C09 | reverse complement strand
GGCTTGCTGACGTTGAAGCTGATTCAGACGCTGACGTTGAAGCTGATTCAGACAATGATTCAGATACTGATACTGATTCGCTCAATGATACTGATGCTGACTCAGATTGTGATTCTGAAATAGATTGTGATGCTGACTCAGATGCAGACGCTGATTCGCTCAATGATGCTGATTGGCTTAGTGATGTTGAAGCTGATTCAGACGCTGATGTTGAAGCCGATTCAGACAATGATTCAGATACTGAAGCTGATTCGCTCAATGATACTGATGCTGACTCAGATTGTGATTCTGAAATAGATTGTGATGCTGACTCAGATGCAGACGCTGATGTACTCAATGATGCTGACTGGCTTGCTGATGTTGAAGCTGATTCAGATGCTG